>JBGSHR010000379.1:0-2639 GCA_041752155.1 Thiobacillaceae bacterium
CGGGCCGCCTCGCCGGTGATCCATTGGGAGACGCCGTTCAACAAGGCGGTCTTGCCGTCCAGGCTGGAGGCGGTCTTCACCCGCACCCAGGGGCGGCCCCGGGTCATGCGGGCGATGAAGCCGATATTGAGTTCCCGCGCCTCGGCCTCCAGCAGCCCCACCTGCACCGTCACGCCGGCCAGGGTGAGGAGATCCAGCCCCTGGCCGGACACCTGGGGATTGGGGTCCCCCATGGCCACCACCACCCGCGCCACGCCGGCATCGATCAGGGCGTTGGCGCAGGGCGGGGTACGGCCGTGATGGCTGCAGGGTTCCAGGGTGACGTAGGCCGTGGCGCCCCGGGCCAGGTCGCCGGCCTCACGCAAGGCGTGGATCTCGGCGTGGGGTTCGCCGGCCTTGGCGTGCCAACCCTCCCCCACCACCCGGCCGGCCTTGACGAGGACGCAGCCGACGCGGGGATTGGGCGTGGTGGTGTACAGACCCCGCTCGGCCAGGCGCAAGGCCCGGGCCATGTGGGCGTGATCTTCGGCGCTGAACACGGCGGGCTCGACCTATTCCGAAAAACCGGCTTGGACCACAGAGACACAGAGCGCACAGAGGAAAAACCAGGCGTCGCGCAAGCCCACGGGGTCGCCCTTCACGTGCGGGTCGGCAGATCGGGAAACCATGATTTCTCGCCTTTCTCTGTGTCTCTGTGCCTCTGTGGTGAAAGGCATTCGGGCTTATTTATCCACTTCGAGAATCGCGTCGCGGAAATCGTCCACATCCTGGAAGGCGCGGTAAACCGAGGCGAAACGGATGTAAGCCACCTTGTCCAGGCGCTTGAGTTCGCTCATCACCAACTCTCCCACCATGCGCGAGGTCACTTCCCGCTCCCCCAGGGCGAGCAGCTTGTGCACCACCCGCTCGATGGCCTCTTCCATCAGTTCCGTGGACACCGGACGCTTGTGCAGGGCGCGGCGGAAACCCTCGCGCAGCTTGTTGCGGGAGAATTCCTGGCGTTCGCCGGCGGATTTCACCACCGCCGGCAGACGGATCTCCGCCGTCTCGAAGGTGGTGAAACGCTTGTCGCAGGCGGCGCAGCGCCGGCGGCGGCGCACCGAAGCCCCGTCTTCGGACTCCCGTGTCTCCACCACCTGGGTATCGGCATGGCCGCAGAAAGGACACTTCATGGGAGGCGCGCCGGGGCCGGGGTAGCGGCTTAGGCGCCGTACACCGGGAAGGCGGTGGTGAGCCGCTTCACCTCGGCCTGCACCCGGGCGAGCACCGCCTCATCGGCCGGCGCGTCCAGCACATCGGCCACCAGATGGGCCAGCTTCTCCGCCTCCAGCTCCTTGAAGCCCCGGGTGGTCATGGCCGGCGTGCCGATGCGGATGCCGGAGGTGACGAAAGGCTTCTGGGGATCGTTGGGGATGGCGTTCTTGTTCACCGTGATGTGGGCCTTGCCCAGGGCGGCCTCGGCCTCCTTGCCGGTCAGGTTCTTGGCCTGCAGATCCACCAGAAAGACATGGGACTCGGTGCGTCCGGAGACGATGCGCAGGCCGCGTTCCTGCAACACCTTGCACATGACCATGGCATTGGCCGCCACCTGTTCCTGGTAGCGTTTGAAGTCCTTGCCGGCCGCCTCCTTGAAGGCCACCGCCTTGGCGGCGATGACGTGCATCAGGGGGCCGCCCTGAAGGCCGGGGAAGATGGCGGAGTTGATGGCCTTCTCGTGCTCCGCCTTCATCAGGATCACGCCGCCGCGCGGGCCGCGCAGGGTCTTGTGGGTGGTGGAGGTGACCACGTCGGCATGGGGCACCGGATTGGGATAGACGCCGGCGGCGATGAGGCCGGCGTAATGGGCCATGTCCACCATGAAGATGGCACCGATGGCCTTGGCCACCTTGGCGAAGCGGGCGAAGTCGATCTTCAGGGCGTAAGCGGAGGCGCCGGCGATGATGAGCTTGGGCTTGTGCTCGTGGGCCAGACGCTCCATGGCGTCGTAGTCGATCTCTTCCTTGGCGTTGAGGCCGTAGGCCACCACGTTGAACCACTTGCCGGACATGTTCAGGGCCATGCCGTGGGTCAGATGGCCGCCCTCGGCCAGGCTCATGCCCATGATGGTGTCGCCGGGCTTGAGGAAGGCCATGAACACCGCCTGGTTGGCCTGGGAGCCGGAATTGGGCTGGACGTTGGCCGCTTCGGCGCCGAACAGTTTCTTCAGGCGGTCGATGGCCAGTTGCTCGGCCACGTCCACGTATTCGCATCCGCCGTAGTAACGCTTGCCGGGATAGCCTTCCGCATACTTGTTGGTGAGCTGGGAGCCTTGCGCCTCCATGACGGCATGGCTGACGTAGTTCTCCGAGGCAATCAACTCGATATGTTCTTCCTGACGCCGGTTCTCGCCCTCGATGGCGGCCCAGAGTTCGGGATCAAAGCTCTTGATGGTGTGATCGGCGGCAAACATGAGGAAAATGTCCGGGAAAATGGGAGGCCGGCATTTTATCATGGGGCGCGGCGACAAACCCCGCCTCCTGGGAAACCCCGCTCCCGGGAACCCGGACCGGGAGAAACCGCCCCAAGCCCCGCCTCGCGCCCTCGTCCAGGAGACCGCCATGCCCGTGAAACCCAGCCGACCGGACAATGCCCGCCTCGAC
>JBGSHR010000380.1:0-6389 GCA_041752155.1 Thiobacillaceae bacterium
GGCGCGCGCTGTGCTCCACCACCCGCGCCACGGCGTCGCGGTCGAAGGGCATCAGCTCGGCGCTGTGGGCCAGGGTGGCGATGAATTCGGCGTACAGGCTCGTGCTGTCCGCGTCGCGCGCCAAGTCGTCTTCAAAATCGGCGGCGATCTTGAACAGCTCGGCGAAATCCGGGTCCAGCATCTTCAGCAGGTAGTAGATCCGCCGTTCGCCGATCAGCACCACCTTCAGCGCCAGGGGCGTCGCTTCCGGCTCCAGGGACATGGTGCTGACCAGGCCATAGACCTGGCCCAGGGATTCGATACGCACCTGGCTGGAACGCAGGGCGCGTTTCAGGCCTTCCCAGGCATAGGGCTGGAGTAGCAGTTTGAGGGCGTCCAGCACCAGATAGCCGCCGTTGGCGCGGTGCAGGGCGCCGGGCTTGATGAGGGTGAAGTTGGTCACCAGGGTGCCCATCTGGGAGATGTGGTCGACACGGCCCACCAGGTTGGGATAGATCGGGTTGTCCTCGTACACCACCGGGGCCGTGCGGGTGTCGGCGTTGTCCACCAGCAGATTCACCTGGTAGCGGGTCAGGGAAAGGTTGCCGGTGATGACGATGTTGGAAAGATCGCTCTCGTTCTTGGGCTGCTCTTTCAATTGCTCGCCCACCTCGGTGACGTCGCGCATGACTTCGTCGAGGAAGGCCAGCACCTCGCCCAGGTCGTGGTAGTGGCCCTTCAGTTCCTCGATGAGGTGCCCCACCGCCAGGCTCAGTATCTCGCGGCTGGCATCCTTGATCTGGACCTGAAGCTCGCGCCGCCAGCGCGGAAACTGGTGCATGAGCTGTTTCAGGCGTTCGCCGTAGGTCTCGATGAGTTTGCCGATACGCGCCTTTTCCTTGTCCGAGAGTTTCTCGAACTCGTCCGGCGCCATGGCCTCCTCGCCTTTCATGGGGGCGAAGGCGAAGCCGTGGGGCGTGCGCAACAGGGCGATCCCCTGTTCCGACGAGGCCTGGCCCAATTCGCGCAAGGCCTTTTCCTCCTTCTCCTTGAAGGCCTCGCTGATGGCCTCGATGCGCGCCCGGTATTCGTCGCTGTCGAAGGCCGCGGCGATGGCCTTGGACAGCTCCGCGACGAATTGCCGCATGTCGCGTTTCAACTGGCCGCCACGTCCGGCCGGCACACGCAGCAGGCGCGGTTTGTTGGCCTCGGCGAAGTTGTTGACGTAACACCAGTCGCTCGGAGGCTGTTCTTGCGCGGCCTTGGCTTCCAGCAGGCGGCGCACCACCGAGTGGCGGCCGCTGCCCGGATCGCCCAGGACGAACAGGTTGTAGCCCGGACGCTGGATATCGATGCCGAACTGCACGGCATCCACCGCGCGCGCCTGGCCGACAATCTCCGTGGTGGTGGCCAACTCGGCGGTGGTCTGGAAGGAGAACAGGGAGGGATCGCAGCGCTGGTACAGCAGTTGCGCATCTAGGGCCTTCACGGATGGCATCGAGCTTCCTTTATTCGTGGTCTTGTCCGGAACGAACGAAGCAGGAAACGGCTTCGGTGATTTAATGATAGTGCCTGCCATCGGCCTGTTGTTCATGCCCGGTGGGCGCGCCGGGCAGCGCCAGCGAAGTTTCCGAGCGCGGCTCGATCCCCCGCGCTATTGCCTCTGGGGGCCTGTTCCTGGCGCGCTGGAAGTTTTCACGGTTTGTTCCCGCCGGCTTCGTCCGCGTTGTGGGGGGTCCAGCGTTCCACCAGTTCGGGCAGGTGTTTGCGGTGGGCGATGAGGATCACTTCGTCGTCCTTGCGCAGGACCGTGTCGTCCTCGGGCAGCATGAACTCACCCTTGCGGTAGAGGCAGATGATGCGGCTGGCCTCGGGCAGGCCCAGGTCGCGCACCGCCTTCTCGTCGTCGGCGTGGACGATGAAGGAAAACACCCGCGCATCGCCCTTGATCTTGGCGGAGATTTCCAGCAAGGCGGCCAGCGCCATGGCCACCGCCAAATGGTGCCAGGCGATCGCTGTTTCGCCGAAATAGAACCCCACGGCCATGGGTGCCAGCGCCAGCCCGGCCAGAATCAGGGATGACTGGCCGAGATACTTCGTCACCACCGCGGGCCGCACCGCGTAAATGAGGGCGGCGTAGGGGGCCGTTCTGGTCATGTCAGGTCAGGTCGGGTGGGTATGCCGCTCTTCCAGTCCTCCCCGGAACGCGTCGTGGGCATGCCGATAGCCGGGCTGCCCTTTCGTGCGCCGCTCTACCTGCTGCTCGGCCGAGGTCCGCAGCCGGGGCCGCATGAGCAGGGCCAGGGAACGTCCCCCCAGGGCGTATTCATTGCCGGCGGGAAAGCGTCCATCGCTGTTCAGGCCGTCTTCGAAGGCGGTGTCCATCAGGCAAAACCAGTTTTCCTGGCGCCCGTAGGGGGGGAGCAGGAAGGGGATGCTCTCGTGGTGGGCGTTGATGAGCAGGAGGAAGTCGTCGTCCCGTACCGGATGGCCCCGCTCGTTCACCTCGTCCAGCTCGGCGCCGGACAGATAGACGCCCAGGCAGCGGGCGTGATGCTGGTTCCATTCCTCGTCGCTCATCTCCTGGCCGTCCGGATTGAGCCAGGCGATGTCCTTGATGTCCTCGCCGTGGATCGGTCGGCCTTCGAAGAATTTGCGGCGGCGGAAGATGGGGTGCTCCCGCCGCAGGCTGATCATGCGCCGAACGAATTCCACCAAGGGCCGGTCTTCCGCATCCAGGCGCCAGTCCAGCCAGGAGATCTCGTTGTCCTGGCAGTAGCCGTTGTTGTTGCCGCTTTGGGAGTGGGAAAGCTCGTCCCCGGCGCGCAGCATGGGCACCCCCTGGGAGAGCAGCAGGGTGGCCAGGAAATTGCGCTTCTGGCGGGCGCGCAGGCTCAGGACCTCGGGATCGTCGCTGGGGCCCTCGGCGCCGCAGTTCCAGCTCCGGTTGTGGCTCTCGCCGTCCCGGTTGCCCTCGCCGTTGTCCTCGTTGTGCTTGTGGTCGTAGCTCACCAGGTCCTGCAGGCTGAAGCCGTCGTGGCAGGTGACGAAATTGATGCTGGCGTAGGGGCGCCGGCTGTCCCAGTCGTACAGGTCGGAGGAGCCGGTGAGGCGGCTCGCCAGCTCGCCGATCAGTCCGCCCTCGCCCTTCCAGAAGGCGCGCACCGAGTCGCGGTACTTGCCGTTCCATTCGGTCCAGCCCACGGGGAAGTTGCCCACCTGGTAGCCGCCCTCGCCCAGGTCCCAGGGCTCGGCGATGAGCTTGACCTGGGAGATGACCGGGTCCTGGTGGATGATGTCGAAGAAGGCGCCCAGTTTGTCCACCTCGTGCAGCTCCCGGGCCAGGGCGCTGGCCAGATCGAAGCGGAAGCCGTCCACGTGCATCTCCTGCACCCAGTAGCGCAGCGAGTCCATGATCAGTTGCAGCACCCGCGGGTGCATCATGTTGAGGGTGTTGCCGCAGCCGGTGTAGTCCATGTAGAAGCGCGGCGAGCCCCCCAGCAGGCGGTAGTAGGCGGCGTTGTCGACGCCGCGGAAGGACAGGGTGGGACCCAGGTGGTTGCCCTCGGCGGTGTGGTTGTAGACCACGTCGAGGATGACTTCGATGCCGGCGGCGTGCAGGGTCTTGACCATGCTCTTGAATTCGCTGATCTCGCCGTAGGCCGAGTAGCGCAGGTCCGGGGTGAAAAAGCCGATGGAGTTGTAGCCCCAGTAGTTGCGCAGGCCCTTCTCCACCAGGTGGCGGTCGTCGACGAAGGCCTGTATCGGCATCAGTTCCACGGCGGTGATGCCCAGGTGCTTGAGATGCTTGATCACCGGCTCGCTCGCCAGTCCCGCATAGGTGCCGCGCAAGGAGGGCGGGATCAGCGGGTTAAGCCGGGTGAAGCCCTTCACGTGCAGTTCGTATATCACGGTCTCGTGCCAGGAGGTCTTCGGCGGCCGGTCGTCGCCCCAGGTGAAGGCGGGGTCGATCACCCGGCATTTGGGCATGCCGGGGGCGGAGTCGTGGCGGTCGAGGGAGAGGTCGTCGCGCCGGTGCCCGAGCTTGTAGCCGAACTGGGCATCGGACCACTTGATCTGACCGTCGATGGCCTTGGCGTAGGGGTCCAGGAGCAGCTTGTTGGGGTTGAAGCGGTGCCCCGCCTCCGGCTGGTAGGGGCCGTGGACCCGGTAGCCGTAGAGCTGGCCGGGGCGGATCTGCGGCAGATAGCCGTGCCAGACCCAATCGGTCCGTTCCGGCAGCGGGATGCGCGCCAGCTCGTGCCGGCCCTTGGGATCGAACAGGCATAGCTCGACCCGCTCGGCATGTTCCGAGAACAGGGCGAAATTGACACCGTTCCCATCCCAGGTGGCGCCCAGGGGATAGGGATTGCCGGGCCATACGGCGTGGTCTTGCATTAACTCGTTCCTCCGAATGGGGTGCCGCGGCGCCCTACGGCGCCGGCTCTTGGGCAGCACGACGATGCCCGATTCGGTGACATGATAGCGGGCAAGCTCCCGGGAGAGGTCATGGCCGTGGCCTTGTGCTGCCCCCCCGTGGTTTTCCCCGCAGATTTGATCATGGTCAGCGGCGTCGCCCGGAGGCAGGCGCGAGGGGCGGTTTCCCCCGTGAACGTACCCCGTGCATTGGTGCTCGCCATGGCCGTAGATCTGGGCGTGGCGGGGGCTTGTAATGGCACAGCGGCACCATCAAGGCGGAGACACCTCGTATGGCCCCGTATGGCATCCCACTCGGCGTAGCGTTGCTGCATGTGTAGGACGGAGCTGTTTCTGCGATCACGTCATCCCTGGTTCCGCCATCCTGGCAGCGTCAGGACATTAAGCGCCAGGTCGTGGGCCCGCCGTTCTCGAGAGTTGGCGTCGTCGAGGGGGCGGGCCAGAGTCGGTCGGGCTCAAGGGGATGAACGATGCGGGCCAGACCCCCACCGCACCGGCTTTTGCCGATGTTCTCGGGCTATATTGAAAACCAGATCAGGTGATTTTTTCTTGTGGCCGAATGGAGGTTGCATATGGACCCGCGCGAGGAACTACATAAGTTGGTGGATACGCTTTCCACCCAGCGTGACGAATTGATAGTCAGGGCCCATCTGGCGAAGCTGGAGGCCCAGGACGAATGGCGCGATCTGGAGGTCAAGTTCGATCGGTTGCGCGCCACAGCCGAAAAAGTGGCGGATACGGCCGAGGAGACGGGCCGGGATGTGGCCGCCGCCGCCAATCTGCTGGGAGAGGAGCTCAATCGCGGTTATGAAAGGCTGCGCAAGCTGTTCTGATCAAGACGGCTGTCCCGCTTCTTTCCAACATGCTTCCAAGGAGGCCGACATGATCAGGAATCCCCGCACACGTCGCGTCCTGTCGGTGGCCCTCATGGCGCTGGGTGGTGTGTTGCTGGTGCTGGTGCCTGCGGACCTCTGGATCGGCAGCCTGTTGCTGCTTCTGGCCGTGGCCATGGAAGCCACCGGCATGGCGATGCAGCACCGAACCGGCCGCTAGCCGCGCCATGCGGCTAGCGGTCCTTGCTGTCTGGGGCGCGCAAGCTCGCACAACACCCGTTCCACCTTGCCGTTGTCCCGGTATTGGAGAAGGCAAACCCGGGTCAGCGATACACCAGCACCGGGATCTTGCAGTGGGTCAACACCTTGTTGGTTTCCGAGCCCAGCAGCAACGCACCGACGCCGCGCCGGCCGTGGGAAGCCATGAAGATGAGATCGCAACCCCGGCCCTCGGCGGCGGCGATGATGCCTTCATGGGGGGTGTCGTATTCCTCGCTCACGGTGTCGGCTGGAACGCCCGCATCGACCGCCACTTTCGCCGCCTTGCGCAGTATCGATTCGGCCTGTTTCTCCATGGCCGCGAGGTAGGTGTTGTAGTTCTCCACATCGTTGAACAGCGCCTCGCCGGCAATGGAGGCCGGAAAGTAACCGGGCTTCGCGTAATAGAACGTCAGCCGGGCGCTGGCTTCCCTGGCGAACGAGCAGGCGCGCGTTACCGCCGCATCGGAGAGCTCGCTACCGTCAACAGGTACCAGGATGTTCTTGAACATGGCTTCCTCCATTGGTCATTTCCAGCATAGGACAGCCGTGTCCAGATATGGCCCGCGTGACTGCCACCGATCCCGGTCGCGGCCGGGCTAGGCCGGCGCCACCGGCGCGTCAACCGGTGGGCAGTGAACCAGGGCCGGCTGATGGGTGCGCAGGAAGCCGTGATCAAGGACCACATGGCGCAGCAGGGCAGGGTGCTTGAACAGGCCGCGGGCGAGCGGTGTCCGTAGCCAGGCCGGGATGGCCGCGCCGAGGGAGGTGCCGCTTCCGAAGCGCAGGCGCAGGCGATCCAGGTAAGGTGCCAAGCGCTGTCGGCGGTAATCGCCTTGGGCCGCGATGAGGGTCTCGGCCGCCAGCAAGCCCGATTCCACC
>JBGSHR010000381.1:0-4894 GCA_041752155.1 Thiobacillaceae bacterium
ATCGGGGGCCCGCAACCGGTCCGGTGCGGCAGGATGCTTCAGCTTGGCGCCGCCGACCTTCAAGCGGCGCTCCGCGCCGGCGCCTTGCCCAACGACTGGCCATGGCCAGCCATCCCGGTGGAGGCACTGCTGGAAATCCCCGGCTTTCCCATCCCCGATGGTTCCGACGGCGCGGCCTGGATCTGGCGCATGGGCCTGCGCATCGATGATGAGCACTATCTGGTCCTGAGCCAAGCGGTCACCACCATCGAAGCAGGCCTATGGGATTTGCCCATGATCGGCGATGAGCGTCTCTGGGTGGAACAGGCCTATCACAGCCACTCCGCGCTTCCGGCGCTCACCCTGCCAGGATTGCATGGCGCGTTCGTGGCGGGACCGGACGGACGGATATGCCAGCTCCAGGAAGCCAACACCGAGAATCCGCTCTACCGGAAACGCCGCCCGAACCAGCCCGGAGAACACCTGGATAATTTTCATCCGGCGGCGGCGCTGCCCGAGGACATCGCCCTGGCGGTGCGTGGCGATGCGCTCCAGGCGCTTGAGACACTGCTTGTCCAGAACGGGCTTCAGGCTGCGGAGCCCCTCCCCCCCGAGGAACCCGAACTGGCGCTGAGCATTCTTGGCGCAGCGGACGGAGAAGCTTGATTGGGAGCCGGGTCTCGAATACCGGGACCTCGATGACATCGCCTACCGAATCAAAATCCTCAACCATTCCCGCCCAGGAGACCCTCTTTTCCCGTGACGGCAGTGGCAGGACCAGCACCCCGTGACTCACAGGATGAGCCACTTTGGAAATAAGTCAGGGGGCGGGTTCTTGGTTATGCTTCCGGTCTTTCGACTGTCCTGGAGCAAGCATGAGCGGCAATCTTTTCATCGTCTCCGCCCCTTCCGGCGCGGGCAAATCCAGTCTGGTGAAGGCCTTGCTGGAGCGGGATGCGGCGATCCGCTTGTCGATCTCTTACACCACGCGCGCGCCCCGGCCGGGGGAGGCGGACGGGGTGCATTACCACTTCGTGAGCCGGGAGCAGTTCCAGGAACGCCTGGAGCGGGGGGAGTTCCTGGAGAGCGCGGAGGTGTACGGCAATTACTACGGCACCTCTCAGCCCTGGATCGAGGCGGAGATGGCGGCGGGGCGGGACATCCTGCTGGAGATCGATTGGCAGGGGGCGGCCCAGGTGCGCAAGTTGATGCCGGCGGCGGTGTCCATCTTCATCCTGCCACCGTCGATCGAGGAATTGCGGCGGCGCCTGGAGGGACGCGGCACGGACAGCGCCGAGGTGATCGCCAAGCGCATGGCGGCGGCGCGGGAGGATATCTCCCATGCCCTGGAGTTCGATTACCTGGTGGTGAACGACGTGTTCGAGGAGGCCCTGGCGGATCTGCTGGCCATTGCCCGGGCGCGGCGGCTGGTCATGGCGGCCCAGGCGGTGCGGCAGACGGGGTTGTTACAGGGTTTGCTGGCGGGGTAGCTCGGGCGAAGCCGGTGCAAGGACGGCCGGTAGGATGAAGCAATGGCTGCGCCATTGCCCCCCTCACCCCAACCCCTCTCACCTTCGATGACGATGCCCCCGGGGGACATCGTCATCGAAGGTGAGAGGGGCTTTTTTAGGTTCAGCCGAAGTGGCAGACGTAGTGGTAGGGCTCCAGGGCCTCGATGTCGAAGCTGGAGTTGCCGGGCACGCTGAAGGATTCGCCGGGGCCGTAGTGGATCCACTCGCTCTCGCCCTTGAGGCGCACCTTGCAGCGGCCGGCCACGCATTCCATGGTCTCGGGCACGCCGGTGTTGAAGGTGAGGCTGGCGGGCAGGATCACCCCCACGGATTTCTTGCTGCCGTCGGCGAACTGGACGGTGTGGGACACGCACTTGCCGTCGAAATAGACGTTGGCTTGCTTGAGGACGCTGACGTTGTCGAATTGGGACATGGTTATTTCCGCTGGTTTATTTTGAGCGACGGGTGTTGAGCTTGGCGGCGATGCGCATGCGCAGGGCGTTGAGCTTGATAAAGCCGCCCGCGTCCTTCTGGTCGTAGGCGCCGGCGTCGTCTTCGAAGGTGGCGATGGTGGAGTCGAACAGGGAGTCGCTCGGGGAGTCGCGGCCGACGACCATGACGTTGCCCTTGTACAGCTTGAGCCGCACCGTGCCGTTGACGTGCTGCTGGGTGTGGTCGATGAGCACTTGTAGCGCCTTACGCTCCGGGCTCCACCAGTAGCCGTTGTAGATCAGGCTGGCGTAGCGCGGCATCAGGTCGTCCTTGAGGTGGGCGACCTCCCGGTCCAGGGTGATGGATTCGATGGCGCGGTGGCCCTTGAGCAGGATGGTGCCACCGGGGGTTTCGTAGCAGCCCCGGGACTTCATGCCCACGTAGCGGTTTTCCACCAGGTCCAGGCGGCCGATGCCGTGCTTGCCGCCCAGTTCGTTGAGCTTGGCGAGGACTTCGTGGGCCTTCATGGCCTGGCCATCGATGGCCACCACGTCGCCCTGGGCGTAGGTGAGTTCCAGGTATTGGGCCGCGTCCGGGGCCTGTTCCGGGGACACGGTCCAGCGCCACATGTCTTCCTCGGCCTCGGCGTTGGGGTCTTCCAGGTGGCGGCCTTCGTAGCTGATGTGCAGCAGGTTGGCGTCCATGGAATAGGGCGAACCGCCCTGGCGGTGCTTCATGTCGATGGGGATGCCGTGCTGCTCGGCATAGGCCAGCAGCTTCTCGCGGGACAGCAGGTCCCATTCGCGCCAGGGGGCGATGACGCGTACGTCGGGCTTGAGGGCGTAGGCGCCCAGCTCGAAGCGCACCTGGTCGTTGCCTTTGCCGGTGGCGCCGTGGCAGATGGCGTCGGCGCCGGTCAGGTTGACGATGTCGATGAGGCGCTTGGCGATGAGGGGCCGGGCGATGGAGGTGCCGAGCAGGTATTCGCCCTCGTACACGGTGTTGGCGCGGAACATGGGGAAGACGAAGTCGCGCACGAATTCCTCGCGCAGGTCGTCGATGAATATCTGTTCCGGCTTGATGCCGAATTGCAGGGCCTTCTGGCGCGCCGGCTCCAGCTCCTCGCCCTGGCCCAGGTCGGCGGTGAAGGTCACCACCTCGCATTGGTAGGTGTCCTGAAGCCATTTCAGGATCACCGAGGTATCCAGCCCGCCGGAATAGGCGAGCACCACTTTTTTCACTGCGCTCATGTTGGTTCCTTGAACTTACTGATCCATGCCTGGGTAAAGCCAGTCGTAGGTCGGCATTCCCATGCCGCCAAACCATGTAGGCAAAAGATTGCCGACCTACGTGCCGTGCTCATGTTGGTATTTGAGCTTAATGCGCACTGCCGTCCACGGCGACCACTTCGCCGGGGAAATTGCCCACCCGCAGCACGGAAAGGTCCGTTTTCTGGCTGGCTTGTTCGAGCTCGATGCCCACCACGCGGCCATCCGCGCTCATGTTGATGACGATGCCTTCCTGGGCCTCCCAGGCGTGGGCGGGGTCTTCCGGCGACACTTCGATATAGAGCGAGTCCCGGTCCTTGAAATAGGCGATGTTCATGCTTGGTTTGCTTTCTTGATTGGGAGCGGAGCGCCCACGCGGGGCATCAGGCGTCGATGCGCCCCAGCAGCAGGTACTCCAGCAACGCCTTCTGGGCATGCAGCCGGTTCTCCGCCTCGTCCCACACCACGGACTGGGGGCCATCGATGACTTCCGCCATCACTTCCTCGCCACGATGGGCGGGCAGGCAGTGCATGAACAGGGCGTCCTTGGCAGCCACCTGCATCATCTCGGCATCCACCTGCCAGTCGGCGAAGGCCTTCATACGTTCGGCGTTCTCCGCCTCGAAACCCATGCTGGTCCACACGTCGGTAGTCACCAGATCGGCACTGCGGCAGGCCTCCATGGGATCGGCGAATTCCTCGTAATGGTCGGTGCCGTACAGGCCGGCGCGCTCCGGTTCCACCTCATAGCCGGGAGGGGTGGAGACGTGGACGTTGAAATCGAACACCTCGGCGGCCTGCAACCAGGTGTTGCAGACGTTGTTGGAGTCCCCCACCCAGGCCACGGTCTTGCCCTGGATCGGGCCGCGATGCTCGATGTAGGTGTAGATGTCGGCCAGGATCTGGCAGGGGTGGTATTCGTTGGTGAGGCCGTTGATCACCGGCACCCGGGAGTGGGCGGCGAAACGCTCGATGATGTCCTGCTCGAAGGTGCGGATCATGACGATGTCCACCATGCGCGAGATCACTTCCGCCGCATCCTCCACCGGCTCGCCGCGCCCGAGCTGGGTATCGCGGGTGTTGAGGTAGATGGCCGCGCCGCCGAGCTGGTGCATGCCCGCCTCGAACGAGAGCCGGGTACGGGTGGAGCTCTTCTCGAAGATCATCACCAGGGTCCGGTCCACCAAGGGGTGGTAGGGCTGGTAACGCTTGAAACGCTCCTTGATGATGCGGGTGTGCTCGAACAGGTAGTCCAGCTCCGCCCGGGAGAGGTCCTTGAATTGCAGAAAATGCTTCAGCACGGGGGCCATGATGGGCCTCCTCAGGCCAGGAAGGCGCGGATCAGGCCGGCCAGTTTCTCGCACAGCAACGCCGCCTCTTCCCGCTTGAGGATCAGCGGGGGAAGCAGGCGCACGACGCTATCGGTGGTGACGTTGATCAGCATCTTCTGCTCCAGCCCCCGCTGCACCAACTCACCGCAGGGGCGATCCAGTTCGATGCCGATCATCAGCCCTTGGCCGCGAATCTCTTGCACACCGGCAACGCCCGCCAAACGCTCGGCCAGATCAGTACGAATGTAGGCGCCGATCTCCGCGGCATTGCTCAGCAGCCCGTCCTGGGCCATGACGTCCAGGGTGGTCAGGGCGGCCGTGCAGGCCAGCGGACCGCCGCCGAAGGTGGAGCCGTGCTTGCCCGGGGTAAACG
>JBGSHR010000382.1:0-2099 GCA_041752155.1 Thiobacillaceae bacterium
GCGGCGCCGGTCATGCCGGCATGGTGGTTCAGCCGCGGGCGCCCGCATCGGCCCAGCCCCATCTTCCCGGCCCGGTGCGGGCGATGGCCCGCATGGCGCCGCCTCACGGCGAGACCGACGAATGGAATGAGTTTTGATCGGATGATGTTGGTCCCACCCGTTTGATGTGAAACGACGGACTGCCTTCGAGCCGTCTCCAAACAACAAGGATTTGCACACCATGGCCGAGCTGGCAGCAGCAAAAAGAGAGTTCGAGTTTCTGCGGCGCGACTTCGATGAAGTGCGCAAGCTCATCTACGACCATGCCGGCATCTCTCTGAGCGACGCCAAGGAGGACATGGTCTATAGCCGCCTGGCGCGGCGCCTGCGCGCCACCGGCCTAGGCAATTTTCGCGATTACCTGGCGCGCCTCCGCTCCGGTGACGTGGCGGAATGGGAGGCCTTCGTCAATTCCCTCACCACCAATCTCACGGATTTTTTCCGCGAGGCCCATCACTTCCATCTCCTGAAAGACTTCCTCAAGACCCGCCGCGATCGCCCCATCGTCATCTGGAGTTCCGCCTCCAGCACCGGCGAGGAGCCCTATTCCATCGCCATGACCGCGGTGGAGGCCCTGGGCGGTTTCCAGGCGCCGGTGCAGGTGCTGGCCAGCGACCTGGACACCCAGGTATTGAAAAAAGCCGCGGCCGGGATGTACACCCAAGAGCGACTGAACAAGCTCTCCGAGGCCCAGCAGCGCCAGTTCTTCCTCAAGGGCGCGGGCGAGCACAACGGCATGGTCAAGACCAAGCCCGAGCTGGCGGCCATGGTGAAATACTTTCCCCTCAACCTGCTGGATGCGACCTGGCCCATCCGCCAGCCCGTGGATGCCATTTTCTGCCGCAACGTGATGATCTATTTCGACAAGGCCACCCAGCATGCCATTCTGAAAAAGATGAAGCCGCTGCTGAAGCCGGACGGGCTGCTGTTCGTGGGGCATTCGGAATCCCTCTATCACGCTACCGACCTGTTCCGCCTGCGCGGCCAGACCGTGTACGAACATGCCGAACCCAAGGGGGGCGCCGGCAAGTGAGCGGTTTCGAGGAGCTCCTCGCTCCCAACCACTATTTCGACCGCAACTTCGGCATCGAGGCGTCCAAGATCCTGCCCGGCGAGTATTACGTCACCGGCCGCGACATGCTGCTGGTGACGGTGCTGGGATCGTGCGTGTCCGCCTGCATCCGCGACCCGGTGACCGGCATCGGCGGCATGAACCACTTCATGCTGCCGGAAGGGAGCGCCGACGAGGACGGCCTGGTGTCCGCCTCCGCCCGCTATGGCGGCTATGCCATGGAGGTGCTGGTGAACCAGCTGGTCAAGCTGGGGGCCAACCGTTTTCGCCTGGAGGCCAAGGTGTTCGGTGGCGCCGCCGTGCTGCGCGGTTTCACCACGGTCAACGTGGGGGAACGGAACAGCGAGTTCGTGCTGGACTATCTCCGTACCGAACGCATCCGCGTGGCGGCGGAGGACCTCAGGGATATCTATCCGCGCAAGGTCTATTACTTTCCCCACTCGGGCCGTGTGCTCGTGCGCAAGCTCAAGAGTGTGCACAACGACACCATCATCCAGCGCGAGAAGGACTATGGCCAACGTCTCCAGGCCTCCAGCATCGCCGGTGATGTGGAACTGTTTACCTGAACGGGCGGGGACGGAATATGCCAATAAGAAAAATCAGGGTGCTTGTCATCGACGACTCCGCGCTGATCCGCAAAGTGCTGAGCGAGGTCATAAACAGTCAGCCCGACATGGAGGTGGTGGGCCAGGCCCCGGACCCCATCCTGGCGCGCGAGCTGATCAAGCAGCTCAATCCGGACGTGCTGACCCTGGACGTGGAGATGCCCCAGATGAACGGCCTGGAGTTCCTGGAAAAACTCATGCGCCTGCGCCCCATGCCCGTGGTGATGGTGTCCGCCCTGACCAGCCGGGGCAACGAGGTGACCCTCAAGGCCCTGGAGCTGGGGGCGGTGGATTTCATTACCAAACCCCGCCTCACCCTAAGTGGCGGCTTGAATCTCCTGGCCGACGAGATCGGCGACAAGATCCGCGCCGCCGCGCGGGCC
>JBGSHR010000383.1:0-4987 GCA_041752155.1 Thiobacillaceae bacterium
GTCGACGTACTCCATCACCAGGAAGTGCTGCCGCTCGGCCTCGCCGGCGTTGTGCGCGCTGACGATGTTCGGATGGTCCAGTCCGCCGATCGATTGCATCTCCCGCCGGAACCGCGACACGGCCTGCGGTTCGTTGAGGAACCGCTCGGGCAGGACCTTCAGGGCCACGGTCTGGTTCAGCAGCACGTGCCGGGCGCGGTAGACCACGCCCATGCCGCCCTTGCCCAGTTCTTCCAGCAGCTCGTAGTCGCCCAGGCGTTTCGGGCCGGTGGCCTGGCAGAAGACGGTGTCGATCACTTCGACGAACTCGGGGAAGCGGCCGCGGTACTGGTCGGCGGCCAGCGTTTCGCCGCCCTGCTGACGGACCTGGAGTTCGATTTCCAGCAATTCGCGGAAGAGGTTGTTGCGCGCGAAATGCGGGCCTTGCAGCAGCGCGTCCTCGATCCGCGGCTGCTTGCCCGCCCGCCAGTCGGCCTCGAAGCGGTCGCAGACCTGGTCGATCTGCTCGGCGGCCGAACTGAGCGACTGGGTTTCGCCGGCGTCGTCGTGCGCGCTCATGGGACGGCCTCCGGAAACGACCGGTCGCCGCCGCTATGACGCACGATCCACCGCGTGACTTCTTGGTAACAGGCCACGACCCGACTCCGCCCGAGGCTAATCTGCCGTATCCCCTTATACTAACACCCCGGGGCGGGTCTGTCGAGTGACGGGAGACCGCCCCCAGGAGAAATGCAAAGTCCGAAATCTCGCATTCGTTGGGGTGGCCGTCGTACTGCTTCATTCTTTTCCTAGCCCAGCCGTTCACGGCTGGGGACGAGGCGGACGGTTTTGCCATTTTTCCTTTTCGGGCACAGACGGAAAAGGAAAGGGGCGTGACGGGTTTTCCGGTTCCCAGCCGTAAACGGCTGGGCTAGGGAAAAAGGGGGGCGTCCGAAATGCGTGCATTCTCCGTAGTGCGTTGCAGGTATGCTTCCGCCGGATGAAACGGACCCCAATTCCCTCGCTTGCGCGTCGGGCTTCACTCCGCGGCTCTTCCCACCAGATACCGCACAACGCCCGGGTATTCGACCAGGGGATGGTCGTCGGTGATGACGTAGGGGCAACCGTCCCAGTCGAGGCGCGGGGCGTCGAAGAGCCGCCGCATCTCGTCCACGCCGAACGCGCGGATTTCGGCCAGCAGGCGGTCGCCGCCGGTGTGCGATTCCACCCGGTCGAGACGCAACGAGAACGGCCGGTCCGAGGCGATGACCGCGTAACCTTGGCCGAAGCTCTCGCAGTACGGGAACACGCTGGCCACCGTGCGGCGGACCAAGAGCGCCTGCTCGCGGCTGCCGTGCGGATTGCTGTAGACGCAAAACACGCCGCCGGGCTTCAGCCGCTGCTTCACCAACTCCATGTACTCGCGGGAAAGCAACATGCTGCTGCCGGCCTGGTTCAAGTACAGCGGCTGCTGCGTAATCAGGTCGTATCGCTTGTCGCTTAAGGCCAGGCCCGCGCGGCCGTCTTGCCAGAGCATGCGGATCTTGGGATCGACGCCCACGTAGAGAGTGCCTTCGGGATAGTCGCGGAGGACGGTTCGGAGCTTGTGGTCGATCTCGTAGACGTCGACCGCGCCGACGATGTCGGAGCGGGCCAGCGTGGCGGCTGTGATGCCCGTGCCCAAGCCGATGACCAACGCATCGTCGATCCGCTCCCCGCCGTGACAGAGGAAGGGGACCGTGGCCAGCAGCCAGTTGCTGCGGCCGACGTGATCGTCGCCGGACGAGAGGGCCGAGTGCCACAGGCCGTCCCAGATCACGCCGCCGTTGTCGGCCACTTCCAGCACGCCGCCCTTACCGAAGTAGTTCTTCCAACTCAGGTACTTCACACGGGGGAGGGAGGGCGAAAGGCGCAGGTCGTACGTCAGGTGCAACGGCAGAAGTACGACCAGCGAGGCGATCAGAGCGCCCAACGCGCGCCGATTCCATCGCGCTTCGGCGGGCGCGGGCGACGGCAGTGCCAGCCGCCGCCGCGCGTACGTCAACAACCCCAAGTAGCCGGCTGCCACGAGCCACGCGGCGTAGACGTGGTTTATTTCGTAACCCACCAGCGTCATCGCCAGAATGCCCAGGCAACTCCCCAGGGTATTCAGGCCGTAGTAGCGGCCCACGTCGTTGCCCCAACTCTTGGCGAAGCGGGCGATCGTCTGCCCGAAGAGGCAGCCGAAGGGAATGCATGGCAGGCAATACAGGGCCGCCGAAACACACAGCGGTAGCCCGCCGTGCAGCAGCTTCTCGCCGATCAGGTTGTGCAGGAAACTGCGGTCGATGAGGTGGAAGGCCGACTGCCACACCGGGCTTTCCATGGTCAGGGCCAGTTGCCTCGCCAGTTCCAGCATGCCGGTATAGCCCTCGTAGCCGAATTCCCGTTCCTGGTTGATGTCCAGGAAGGGGATGCGGGCCTTGAGGGCGGTGTACATGTTGCGGCCGCCGGCGATGAGGATGTCGGCCTGGTATTCCTTGACGATGCCGATCAGGGCCTTGGGGCTGCCGTCGGTGATCATCTTGGTGTCTTCGCCCATGAGTTCGCGGATGCGTTCCTTGTCCTCTTCCGTGGACTTGCTGGTGCCGGTGGCCACCACGGTCATGCCCAGGTCTTGCAGGGCGGAGACGATGGACCAGGATTTGACGCCGCCGGTGTAGAGCAGCACGCGCTTGCCTTTCAGCCGCTGGCGCCAGGGTTCCAGGTCGGCGTTGATCTTGGCCTCTTCCCGGGCGATGACCGCCTCGACGCGGGCGGTGAGGTCCGGGTCGCCGATCAGGCGGGCGAAGTCGCGGAACGCGGCGGAGGTGTCGGTGACGCCGTAGAAGCTGCCTTCGAAGAACGGGATCTCGTAGCTGGTCTGCATCTTGCGCGCCACGTTGAGCAGGGCCTTGGCGCACACCACCATGTTCACCTTCGCCCGGTGCATGGTCTGCACCTCGTGGAAGCGGGCGTCGCCGGACAGGGTGCAGAGGATGCGCAGGCCCAGTTCGTCGAACAGGGGCAGCACGTGCCAGAACTCGCCGGCGATGTTGTATTCGCCGATCAGGTTCACGTCGTGGACGGCGATGCCGGGGCGCACGGCGGAGGCGGGCAGGGGGTCCGGCTCCCGGGTGCCGATCACGTACTTGAACATGGATTCGCCGGCGATGCGGTTGCCCAGGTTCTTGGTGCCGTAGAAGCCGGCGCAGTCCACCGGCACCACCGGGGTGCCCCAGCGTTCGGCGGCGGCCTTGCACACGGATTCGAAGTCGTCGCCCACCAGGGCCGGCACGCAGGTGTTGTAGACGAACACGGCGGCGGGGGAATAGCTGTCGATGGCCTGCTTGATGGCGTGGAACAGGCGCTTCTCGCCCCGGCCCATGATCACGTCCTGTTCGGTGAGATCGGTGGTCATGCCGATCTTGTACAGGGTGGGGCCGGAGGAGCGGGTGCCCCGGTTGTCCCAGGAGGAGCCGGCGCAGGCGATGGGGCCGTGGACGATGTGGGCCACGTCGGCGATGGGCAGCAGGGCGATCTGGGAGCCATCGAAGGCGCAGCCGCCGGCGGTGGCGCCCGGCTTGGGCTTGGAACAGCCGGACTTGGACTTGGTGTTGTGGCTACAGGCCGGTTCGTTCAGGAGTTCGGCGACTTGCTTGGCTTGCATGGCAGGGGCTCGCGCAATGGTGTGCTGGAGCTAATGCAAGGCCTGTGCCATGTTGCAACTCGTTGATTCTTATCGCCCGTCCGCCGGGCCTGTGACAAACCCGACAAGGGCCCGGGGGGCGGGGCGACAAAACGCCCGCTGGCCGCGCCCCCTCCCCACGGCGGGGGAGGGGCTCACACCGAATAGGGGAAGTTGACCCACTCCTCCAGCAGCGCCGCGTCGGCCTCCGGCAGGTAGCTGAAGCCGTCCAGTAGGTCGAGCATGGCGCTGTGGGCGATCTCGCGCGGGGTGAGGGCGCCGCACACCAGGTGGAAGTACCAAGCGGCGGAATAGCCGGCGGCGCGGTCGAAGGCGTGGATCTGGTCGGACAGGGCCAGGCCGCGCAGCTCGGCGTTCCACTGGAAGGGCTTGAGCTGGCGCGCATGCAGGGACACCGGCGTGGCGGACATGACGCTGTTGCGGTAGCGGTCCTGGTGCTCGCGCACGGCGATGATCCAGTGGTCACTGAAATGGCCCCGGGCCGAGGCGCTGCTTTTCTCCCAATCGGCCATGAAGCGGACCATGGGGGCGGGCTGGCTGATGGAGGTGGGCAGCCGCGCCATGGCCTGGCGCATGTCGGTGAGGCGGCGGAAGCGATAGCGGGGGTTGCCCACCGGTTGGGCTTCCAGAGTGTCGGGCAGGAGGGGGTCTTTCAGTTCCTCCAGGTCGGCGGGCGGCTGGGCCGGATCGAACAGCTTGCGGTCCAGCACCTCCTGCAGTTCCTCTACTTCCAGTTGCATGAAATCGCCCGGCCCCGGGCCGTAGGGCGCGACGAAGTAATGAGTCTGGCCGGACTGGCGCGTGGCCAGCAGGTCGGAGCCGGCATGGCGTTCCAGGAATTCCCCCATGTCGTCGTCGCAGGCCGACAGTTCGGACTCCAGCCAGGCTTCCAGGTCTTCCGCGACGCGGGTGCCGTCCGCCTGGATGATGCCGCCGGGGCGGTACCAGCCGCCCCGGGTGAGGGCATGGTGAAAGGTGCAGGTGGGCAGAATCTGTTTGACCAGCGCCAGCAGGGTGCTGTGGTGGGGACGCGGACGCGCTTGTGCCAGTTCGCCGGCCAGGCGCTGCAAGGTGGTTTCGTCGCAGAGGCAGGAATTCATGATTCGGCTTCGTCTAGAGGTTGGCTTTCCAGCCGGAGGCGCACGGCCTCGCGCACATCCGGCTCGGAATCTTGCAGCAATCGGCCGATGTCCGCCAGCGGCGCCCGTTGCGCCGCCTCCAGGCGCACCACCCAGTCCGGGTCGTCGAGCAGGTGGGCGGCGTCCTCGGGCAGGGCGCGGT
>JBGSHR010000384.1:0-7069 GCA_041752155.1 Thiobacillaceae bacterium
GCCGGGCGCGGGAGATCGACATCACGTCCTACGCCGAACTCGTGCTGACCACGCCTGCGGCGGACGCGGCGCATCCCACCTTCGCCAAGCTCTTCGTACAGACCGAATTCGTGGCGGACTTCGGCGCCTTGGTTGCGACCCGCCGGCAGCGGTCCTCAGACGAACCCGCGGTCTGGACCGGGCATTTCGCCGTGACCGAGGGGGAGACGTTCGGCGCACAACAGTACGAGACCGACCGCGCGCGTTTCATCGGACGTGGCCGCACCCTCGCCGCACCCCAGGCGATGGACGCTGACATTGCTCTGTCGGGCAGCCAGGGCTCCGTGCTGGACCCGGTGGTGGCCATCCGCTGCCGCATCACCCTGGAGCCGGAGCAATCGGCCAACGTGGACCTGGTGTACGGCATCGGCGACAGCCGCGACGCGGTCCTGGGCCTGGTGGAGAAATATCAGGATCGGCGCCTCGCCGACCGGGTCTTCGAGCTGGCCTGGACCCACGCCCAGGTGGTGTTGCGCCAGATCAACGCCAATGAAGCCGACGCGCAACTCTATGGGCGCCTGGCCAACTCGGTCATCTATGCCCATGCCGCGTTGCGCGCCGACAGCAGCGTGCTGATGCGCAACCGGCGCGGGCAATCCGGCCTGTGGGGCTATGCCATCTCCGGCGACCTGCCCATCGTGCTGTTGCGTATCGGCGACCTGGCCAACATCGAACTGGTGCGCCAGCTCATCCAGGCCCATGCCTACTGGCGCCTGAAGGGGCTGGCGGTGGACCTGGTGATCTGGAACGAAGACCACGCCGGCTACCGGCAAGCGCTCCAGGAGCAGATCCTGGGCCTGGTGGCGGTGGGCCTGGAAAGCCAGGTGATGGACCGGCCGGGCGGCATCTTCATCCGCTCGGCGGAGCAGATCTCCGAGGAGGACCGCACCCTGTTCCAGACCGTCGCCCGGGTCATCCTCAGCGACAGCCGGGGCACCCTGGCGGAACAGGTCAACCGCCCAGCTCCCGCGCAAGTACGGGTGCCGCGTCTCGTGCCCGGTCGCTCCGCTCCGGAAGAGACGCCCGCCGCCTTCGAACCACCACGGCGCGATCTGATCCTGGGCAACGGCATAGGCGGCTTCACCCCGGACGGGCGCGAGTACGTCATCACCACCACGTCCACCCAGACCACGCCGGCGCCGTGGGTCAACGTGCTGGCCAATCCCGGGTTCGGCAGCGTCATCTCGGAGAGCGGCCAGGCCTATACCTGGGGCGAGAACGCCCACGAGTTCCGCCTCACGCCCTGGCACAACGACCCGGTATGCGACGCCAGCGGCGAGGCCTTTTACCTGCGCGACGAGGAAACCGGCCAGTTCTGGTCGCCCACCCCCCTGCCCCGGCGCGGCGCCACGCCCTACGTCAGCCGGCATGGCTTCGGTTACAGCGTGTTCGAACATACCGAGGCCGGCATCCACTCGGAGCTGTGGGTCTATGTGGCCGCGGACGCGCCGGTCAAATTTTCCGTGCTCAAGGTGCGCAATACCTCCGGCCGGTCGCGCCGGCTGTCCGCCACCGCTTACGTGGAATGGGTGCTGGGCGATCTGCGGACGAAATCGGCCATGCACGTGAACTGCGAGGTCGATCCCTACAGCGGCGCTGTCTATGCCCGCAACCCCTACAACAGCGAGTTTCCCGAGCGGCTCGCCTTCTTCGACGTGGACGACGCGAAGCGGAGCGTCACCTGCGACCGGGCCGAATTCATCGGCCGCAACGGCAGCCTGGCGAATCCGGCGGCCATGAGCCGCACCCACCTGTCCGGCAAGACGGGCAGCGGCCTCGATCCTTGCGCCGCGCTCCAGGTGGGCTTCGAGCTGAGCGACGGGGAGACGCGCGAGATCATCTTCCGGCTCGGCCTGGGGGGCATGCCGGGCGGCGACGATGCCTACACGCTGGTGCATCGCTTGCGCGGCGCCGATACCGCGCGACGGGCCCTGGAAGCGGTCTGGCACTACTGGAACCACTCCCTGGGCACCGTCCAGGTGGAGACCCCCGACCAGTCCCTCAACGTGCTGAGCAACGGCTGGCTGCTGTACCAGACCGTGGCCTGCCGGATGTGGGCGCGCAGCGGCTATTACCAGTCGGGCGGCGCCTTCGGTTTCCGCGACCAGTTGCAGGACGCCATGGCGCTGGTGCACAGCGAGCCGCGCCTGCTGCGCGCCCAACTGCTGCTGTGCGCGGGCCGCCAGTTCCAGGAAGGGGATGTCCAGCACTGGTGGCACCCGCCCGCCGGTCGGGGCGTGCGCACCCATTGTTCCGACGACTACCTGTGGCTGGCCCTGGCCACCTGCCGCTACGTGCTGAGCAGCGGCGACACCGGCGTGCTGGATGAACCCGTGACGTTCCTGGAAGGTCGTCCGCTCAATCCCGACGACGATTCCTACTATGACCTGCCCGGCCGCTCCGCGACCGCCGAGAGCCTGTACCAGCACTGCGTGCGGGCCCTCCGCCACGGCTTGCGATTCGGCGAGCACGGCCTGCCCCTGATGGGCTCCGGCGACTGGAACGACGGCATGAACCGGGTGGGCATCCACGGCAAGGGCGAGAGCGTGTGGCTGGGCTTCTTCCTCTATGAAGTGCTGCGCCAGTTCGCCGCCCTGGCGCGCCGCCACGACGATCCCGACTTCGCCGAGTTCTGCGGGACGGAAGGCCGGCGCCTGGGCGAGAACCTGGAACGCCACGGCTGGGACGGCGCCTGGTATCGCCGCGCCTGGTTCGACGACGGCACGCCGCTCGGCTCGGCGGACAACCTCGAATGCCGGATCGACTCCATCTCCCAGAGCTGGTCGGTGCTGTCCGGGGCGGGCGATGCCGAACATTCGCGCCTGGCCATGCAGGCGGTGGATGAGCACCTGGTGCGCCGCGAACACGCCCTCATCCAATTGCTCGATCCGCCCTTCGACCAGACCAACCTGGACCCGGGCTACATCAAGGGCTACGTGCCGGGCGTGCGCGAGAACGGCGGCCAGTACACCCACGCCGCCATCTGGGCGGCCATGGCCTACGCGGCCCTGGGCGACAGCCGGCGCGCCTGGGAACTCACCACCCTGATCAACCCGGTCAACCACGCGAAATCCCCGGAGGCCATCGCCATCTACAAGGTGGAGCCCTACGTCATGGCGGCCGACGTCTACGCGGTGGCGCCCCACACCGGCCGTGGCGGCTGGACCTGGTACACCGGCTCGGCCGGCTGGATGTACCGGCTCATCGTCGAATCCCTGCTGGGCCTGCGCCTGGAAGTGGACCGGCTGCACCTGGCGCCCTGCCTGCCCGCCCACTGGGACGGCCTGAAGATCCACTACCGCTACCGGGAGACGGTCTATCACATCGCCGTCGCGCAAACCCAGGGCGAAGAGGCGCGGGTGACGGTGGATGGCGTCGCCCAGGAAGGTCTGGCGATTCCCCTGGTGGATGACCGTCGGGAGCACACGGTGGAGGTGAGGGTGCCGGCGCAAAACCCGGTGTCGTGAATCAACCTTGAGGCTCCCGGGAGCGGGGATCGAGCCTCGCCGCGCGCGGGCCGCGTCTAGCCCTTGCCCATGCGCGCGCGCCCACCTCGCCAGCCCGATTTACTCGAATGCCGAACTATGTTCGTTAGCGAACGGAATTCGCCGCCGGTTTTGCGTACCTTCAAGCCTACCGTGGCGATGCAACCTCGGGTCACGCCAGATAAGGAGCCTAATCATGCGTACCTCACCTTTGCTTTTCAGTGCCCTTGTTACAACCTTGTTTTCCGCCGGGGTTGTCACCGCACAAGCGGCGGACGGCCATTTTTACGACCCTTCCAATGCCGCCAGCTCGACCGGAAAGACGACCGGTTACAAGTTGTACAGGACGATAGGCTGCCCCGCCCGCGAACTGCTCGGCACCCCTTGCCAGGTGCCCACGCCGGTGGATAGCGACGGTGACGGCGTGGTCGATGAAAAAGACAAATGCCCCAACACGCCGGCAGGCCGCCAGGTCAATGCGGACGGTTGTGAACTGGACAGCGACGGCGATGGCATTGTGGACGGCGCAGATGCCTGCCCGCAGGTGTATGCCAAAACGGCTGACGGGTGCCCGCTTCCCGTGGCCACCGTGCCTGCGCCTGACCCAGCCCCTGTAGCAGCCCCTGTAGTGGCGGCGAACAAACTGATGCTGGAAGGCGTAAATTTTGATTTCGACAAGACCGACCTGCGGCCGGAAGACATAGACGCCCTTGAGCAGGACGCCGCCGCCATGTTGCAGGGAAATAGCAAGGTGATCGTGGAGGTTGCGGGCCACACGGACAGCATAGGCAGCGACGAGTACAACATGGACTTGTCCCAGCGGCGCGCCGAGGCCGTCAGCAATTACCTGATCAACAAGGGCATCTCCGCGGATCGCCTGATCCCCAAGGGCTATGGCGAAGCGCAGCCGATTGCCACTAACGAGACGGATGAAGGCCGCTTCCAGAACCGTCGTGTCGAACTGGTTCCTTGGCGTTGACCGGGCATGCAGCCCAATGTAAACGGGGACTTCGGTCCCCTTTTGCATTGGCGGCTGTTGTGGACGAGGGTGTCCATATGACAACACAAGCCATTGAGCGCCGCCTTGGATAAACTTGTCGTAAACCAGTGAAGGAGGGCCGCTAGGGTTTTCGGTTGCCAGGGTCAGACCAATGTCGAAATCGCTCAAAAATATCAGCCTAGTCATCGGCGCCCTCCTCGGGCTCCTCGTCCTCGTCGCGCTCGCCCTGACGCTTTTCCTGGACGCCAACGCCTACAAGCCCCGGTTTGAAGCGGCCGCCTCGCGAGCCTTGGGGATGGAGGTCAGGGTCGGCGGTCGTTTGGGAGTCGCCTTCTTCCCAGGCCTGCGCGTCACCCTGGAGGACGTGCACCTGCGCAACCGGGGGACGGACGTCGCCAGCGTAAAGCAGGTCAGGCTGGGGATCGATTTCCTGCCCCTGCTCCAGAACCAGGTCCGGATCGAGAAGATCGCGCTGGAACACGCAAGGATCACCATCGAACGAGACCGGGATGGGCGCTTCAATTATGAAAAACCGGCGGCGGCCGGCGGCACCTTACCCGCCGTGAATCTGGCCCGAATCTCCCTTGCCGATGGGACGCTCGTCTACCTGGATAAACGCACCGGCAAGGGATTCGAGGCCGGACGTTGCAGCCTGGACGTGAGCCGCCTGCGGCTTGCGGAGCGGACACGCCCGAGCGGCATGAAGGACCTTTCCCTCGCCGCGGAGCTGGCCTGCGGGGATCTCCGGACCAAGGACTACACCGCCTCCGGCCTGAAGCTTTCGGTCACCGGAAAAAGCGGCGTCTTCGATCTCAAGCCGATCACCATGAGTGTCTTCGGCGGACAAGGCGCGGGGCACATCCTGGCGGACTTTACCGGCGCGGCCCCCCTCTACCACGTCCGCTATTCCCTTGCGCAGTTCCACATCGGCGAGTTCCTCAAGACCCTGTCGCCACAAACGGTTGCGGTAGGCTCGATGGACTTCACCGGGGACCTGTCGATGCGGGGCAAGACCGTGCACGCGCTGAAACAGACCAGCCAGGGGCAGATCACCTTGCGGGGCAAGAATCTCATCCTCAATGGCCGCGATCTCGATCAGGAGTTCGCCCGGTTCGAGTCCAGTCAGAACTTCAATCTCGTTGATGTGGGGGCCTATTTATTGACCGGGCCATTGGGTCTGGTGGTCACCAAGGGGTACGACTTCGCCCGCATCTTTCAAGGCTCGGGGGGCCGCAGCGAGATCCGTACCCTGGTTTCCGACTGGAAGGTCGAGCACGGCGTGGCGCAGGCCCGGGACGTGGCCATGGCGACCAACGAGAACCGGGTCGCTCTTCAGGGCGGGCTCGATCTAGCCAACGAGCGGTTCGATGACGTGACCCTGGCGTTGATCGATGCCAAAGGTTGCGCCAAGGTGCGGCAAACGATTCGCGGCAGCTTCCAAAAACCGGTGATAGAACCACCGAATACCCTCAAGGCCCTCACCGGGCCGGTACTCAAGTTGCTCCGGCAAGTGAAGAAGCTCTTTCCTGGTGGCGAGTGCCAGGTGTTCTACGCCGGTTCGGTGGCGCCGCCCCAATAAACGTTTGCAACGGAATCGGCGACCAGGACGACCGGGCGGGTACCCGGGTGGATGACGAGGATCAGGAACCCCTGGAGAAGGCGAGCGTACCCAGCTCAAAGAGCTTTAAGGCAAACGTGCGAGCAGTTCATTGGCGGACTGCTCTACCGCCTTCTTGAATGAAATGGCATCCTCTAACAGCGACTCGTGGGAAGACGTCAGCTCCTGAGCGCCTTCCCAGGCGACCAAACCGTTTTCACCGTCCCAAATCTGAAGATAAAGCCTCAAGGTCGTCGTCTTCGTTTCCAGCATGCGTATCCCGAACGCCCCCCAGCGGTTTTTCGATTCCTGGCGGAAACCGCCCAGTTTGAGTTGCGCGAGGTAACGAACGCCGGTGACATGGGAAACCTTCAGCAGCGTATCCCGGTTGAAAATCCCCGTTAAGCGGTAATCCTCGAACATCTGCCGATATTCGCCGGCGAGTCCCGCGCGATTGATTTCGCCAAGTGTTTCCGGCAAGGGCACGACACGCAAGTCTGGACGAACCAGTTTCAGCTCCTCGGTAAACGCGAGCGCCAGCGCTTGCTTGTCCTCCTCCTGTCCGGTTACGGAAGTCGGCGTGATAAACGCGATCCCTGACGTTTTCAGTACCTGAGGCTCCAGATTGATGGCCAAGGCCTGGGTAGTTGAATGTAATTGGTTGGTGTTGGCACAACCGGATAACAGCAACATCACCATGAGCCCCATCGCCGACATCGCCAGCATGAGTGACTGTTTGACCGATTGAATGGCAGGGAACATTTTGGTATCCCATTTCGCCGAACATTCAGATTGAATACTTTTCCTATAGCCCATTTGGCAGGCAGCGCGTCGACTTTGGATTGGGAGTGCGACAGGACGCCTGGCTGATTTTCAGGATTTCCCTGCCGCCCCCCGCGGGCCGCGCAATTGATGCACGATCCGCCACGCCACCCAGCCGCGCCGCAG
>JBGSHR010000385.1:0-2800 GCA_041752155.1 Thiobacillaceae bacterium
GTGGTGAGCAGCGTCAGGATCTTGGCCACGTCCATGACGAAGAAATGCAGGGCCGCGCCCAGGGGTTCGTCCGGCGTCAGACCCGCCAGATCGAACACCAGGAGCGTGGCCAGGGCGTCAAACACGGGCCTGTCCCGCCTCGTACCAGCCCTTGCTGCGGTTGACGATGTTTACCACCGACAGCATCACCGGTACCTCGATCAGCACCCCCACCACCGTGGCCAGGGCGGCGCCGGACTGGAAGCCGTACAGGGAGATGGCCGCCGCCACCGCCAGCTCGAAGAAGTTGGAGGCGCCGATCAGGGCCGAGGGACCGGCCACGCAATGGGCCTCCCCCACCTTCCGGTTGAGCCAGTAGGCCAGCATGGAGTTGAAGTACACCTGGATCAGGATCGGCACCGCCAGCATGGCGATGATCAGGGGCTGCTCCAGGATGGCCTCGCCCTGGAAGGCGAACAGCAGCACCAGGGTGGCCAGCAGGGCGGAGATACCCACCGGATGCAGGCGGGCCAGCACGGCGTCCAGGCTGCCCTTGGCCAGCAGCATCCGGCGCAGGGCCTGGGCGATGACCAGGGGAATGACGATGTACATCACCACCGACAGGAACAGGGTGTCCCAGGGCACGCTGATGGCGGCCACCCCCAGCAGCAGGGCGACAAGAGGGGCGAAGGCGAACACCATGATGGTGTCGTTCAGGGCCACCTGACTCAGGGTGAACAGGGGATCGCCCTTGGACAGGTGGCTCCACACGAACACCATGGCGGTGCAGGGCGCGGCGGCCAGCAGGATCAGGCCGGCGATGTAGCTGTCGATCTGGTCCGCCGGCAGATAGGGCGCGAACACCTGGCGGATGAAGATCCAGCCCAGCAGGGCCATGGAGAACGGTTTCACGCCCCAGTTGATGAACAGGGTCACGCCGATGCCGCGCCAATGCCGCTTCACCTGGTGCAGGGCGCTGAAGTCGATCTTCATCAGCATGGGGATGATCATCAGCCAGATGAGCAAGCCCACCGGCAGGTTGACCCGGGCGATCTCCAGGCCGCCCAGGGCATGCACCGGCCCCGGCGCCAGCTGGCCCAGGGCGATGCCGGCGACGATGGACAGAAACACCCACAGGGTCAGATACCGCTCGAAGAAGCCCAGTTCCGCGCCGGCGGCGGCCTTGGCGGTGATTTCACATTGGACGCTCATGCCTGGGCCTTGCCGATGTCCTGCAACGCCTTCTGCAGCTTGATCCGGTCCAGCTTGTGGATGGGCAGGTTGGCGAACAGGGAGATGCGGTTGTACAGCTGGTTGTAGGTCTGGAAGAAGGCCTTGCGCTTGTCCTCGTCGCTGCCCTGCACCGCCGCGGGGTCGGGTACCCCCCAGTGGGCGGTCATGGGCTGGCCCGGCCACACCGGACACACCTCGTTGGCGGCGTTGTCGCATACGGTGAACACGAAATCCAGGTGCGGCGCGCCGTCCAGGGAGAACTCGTCCCAGGACTTGCTGCGCAGGCCTTCGGTGGGCAGCCGGTTCTTGTTCAGCAGCTCGATGGCGAAGGGGTTCACCTGGCCGCCGGGATGGCTGCCGGCGCTGTAGGCGCGGAAGCGTCCCCGGCCGATGCTGTTGAGCAGCGCCTCGGCCAGGATCGAGCGGGCCGAGTTGCCGGTACAGAGGAACAACACGTTGAATACCTGTTCAGTCATGGCCGTCTCCATCGGTTTGGCGGGGTGTTCGCTCACAGCCCCAGGGCCGCGCGCACGGCGGGCACCAGCCGGGCGCGGATGTCGTCGCGCACCTGGACGAAGCTCTCCAGGGGCTCGCCGTGGGGATCATGGAACGGCAGGTGGATGCTCTGCACCGGGCGGGGAAACACCGGGCAGCTCTCCTTGGCGTTGTCGCAGACGGTGACCACCAGGTCGATGTCTTGGTCGAGCAGGGCGTCGATGTCCTTGGGGTGCAGCCCCTCAGTGGGCAGCGCGGCCAGCTTGAGGGCGGCGATGGCGCCGTCGGCCACCTTGGGCTGGGGCCGGGTGCCGGCGGACAGGGCATGGACCTGGCCGGCCAGGTCGTGGTTGAGCAGCACCTCGGCCATCTGGGAGCGGCAGGAGTTACCGGTGCACAGCACCAGGACGGTCTTTTCAGCGGTCATGGGAAAGCCTCGTTGCGGTAGAAAGGGGGGGAATCACTTGCTCTCGAATTCCAGGTAGGTGCGGTTCACGTTGCCCCGGTGCAGGGTGTCGAAGTTCTCCAGATGGTGGAAGCGGGGCGCATCCGCCAGCCGCGCCACCACGGATTCGATGGGTTCCCAGTTCTTCTGGGCGCGGCCCACCTCGTCCACCAGCCAGTCGAGATAGTCGCCGGTGTCGCGCCGGGCCTCGGCCAGGCCGCAAACCGAACCATGGCCCGGCACGATGACCCGGGGTTGCAGTCGTTCCATGGCATGGAAGGCGTTGCGCCAGCTCTCGGCATGGCTCCAGGGCAGCACGCCGAGGATACGGTCCACGAACACCAGGTCGCCGGAGAACAGCACCCCAGCGTCGGGCAGCCACACCACGGCATCGCCGGCGAAGTGGGCATCGCCGGGCCAGATGAGTTGCAGGCGCACGCCGCCCAGGGTCAGGTCGGCGCGATCGGCATCGATGGGGGAGGGGGCGCTCAGGGGCACGGTGCCGTCCAGGGCTTCCTTCAGCACCGGCTTGAGCATGGCCAGGTGCTGATCGCCCATCTGGGCCTGGGTGGCCGCCGTGCGTTGCAGGGCGATGAGCTGGGCGCCCCGGCCGGCGAAGTAGGCGTTGCCCAGCCAGCGGTGATCCTG
>JBGSHR010000386.1:0-6796 GCA_041752155.1 Thiobacillaceae bacterium
TCGCGCCCTATCTGGGCGACGCGCCGGCGATGGCCGCGATCCTGGCCGAGATGGCGGCGGCCTATGCCTCGGCACGCGCCTTCCTGCGCCTCACCCCGGCTATGCCCATGGCCTGGCTGGAACGCCAGGAAGCGATCCCGCCGGTGGCCATGCTGGGCCGGGAACGGCGTGCGGAACTACGGCAGCGCCTGGGCCTGCCCCATGACCGGAGACTGGTGTTGATGGGGTTCGGCGGCATCGCCTACGAGGGGAGCGGGCGCTTGCCGGCGCTGCCCGGCGTGACCTGGCTGGCGCCGGACGACTGGGCGCGGGAAGGGCGCGCGGATCTGGTTGAACTCTCGCGGACGGAGATGCCGTTCCTGGACCTGCTCGCATCCTGCGATGCCCTGATCACCAAGAACGGCTACGGCAGCTTCGTCGAGGCCGCGGCCCAGGGCATCCCGGTGCTGTATCTGGATCGGCCGGACTGGCCGGAATCGCCTTATCTCACCGGCTGGCTGCAACAGCACGGCCGCGCTCTCGCCATCGACGAACACGAGCTGTTTTCCCCAGAGGTGGAAGCGCGCCTGGCGCAACTGTGGAACCGGCCCGCCAAACCGCCTGCGAGGGCCGACGGCGCGTCAGAGGCGGCGGATCGCATCCTGCAACTACTGACCTGAATCAGGCGTCGCCCTTGGCTTCCTCGGCGGCGATTTCGGCATGCACCTGGGCCATGTCCACTTCCTTGGCCCGCGCCACCAGATCGTCAAAGGCCCCTGCCGGCAAGGCGCCGGGCTGGGCATAGATGATGACCTTCTCGCGGAAGATCACCAGGGTGGGGATGGAACGGACCTGAAAATGGGCCGCCAGGCCTTGCTGTTCTTCCGTATTCACCTTGGCGAAGGTGATATCGGCATGCTTCTCTGAGGCCGCCTCATAGACAGGTGCAAAACCCTGGCAAGGGCCGCACCAGGGCGCCCAAAAATCAATGACGACGAAATCATTGTTGAGGATGGTCTCCTCGAAGTTCTGCTCGTTGAGCTCCAGGACAGCCATGTCGATCCCCTGTAGGAAAATTCACATAAAAAAAGACCGGCTCGAAGCCGGTCCTGGCATGTTACCACGCTCAAAGAGCGTGTGATTCTGCGAGCATTCCGGGCTGGGCGCCTTACCCGGCGGTGGCCAGATGGCGCCGTGAGTCCCCGTTATATGCGGGCGTCTCGCTCTGGCGCCGCCGCATGTTGGAACTGACCTTGAGGTTGGCCTTGACCTCGACACGATTAACTACCGAGATCAACTCGTTCGCAAGAGACCGGGCTTGGCCGAGCGTTAGCATCATCGTTCCGTTCCCACCATTGCCGACCTGCAGAGCGATACGATCACTGCCGTCGTCCATCGCCATCAGAGAAACATTCTTCTTGCCTTCATCAAACATGTCCATGTCAGGCTCCACTCTCATATCCGCTATTGCGTGTGGACATAAAGAGCACGAAGCATGCCATGCAACAAAACCTTAACAGTCCCCCCTAGATCACACCATATGGAGCATGAGCAATACCCGCGATGCCCATGCAGGAAACCTAAGCGCCATCGCCTCAACAGTCCTGTCAGGTTTTCGACACTTCGAATGGGTCTGCCCATCCATACGACCGGAACCGGCCTGACGTTAATCACGTTTTCATAACAATTTCGCCACAAGACGGGCACGGCACGATTGGGGACGAACTTTTCCCATAGGCCCCCGTCTCTTTTTTATCGCAGCGAAAGGAACGCGCCATGTCCATCAAACCTCCTCCAGAGCCATCCGCTTCCGAGATCACACCAGAGGCGCTGTATCTGCGCCGGCGCGAATTCATCAAAGGTGTCGGGGCCCTGGCCCTGGCGGCAGCCCTGCCCGCCCAAGCAGCGTTACCGGGCATGCGCAAAAGTCCCCTCGGCGGCGATACGCTGCCCAACACCTGGGAGGAGATCACCGGCTACAACAATTTCTATGAATTCGGCACCGACAAAACCGACCCGGCGAAACACGCCCACACCCTGAAGACCCGCCCATGGACAGTGCGCATCGAAGGGGAATGCCGGAAACCCCGCACCTGGGACATCGACGCCCTGATCAAAGCCTTTCCCCGGGAAGAGCGGATCTATCGGCTGCGCTGCGTGGAGGGCTGGTCCATGGTCATCCCCTGGCGGGGATTTCCTCTGGCTAAACTCATCAAACAGGCCGAACCCACAGGCAAGGCCAAGTATGTGGAATTCACCACCTTGGCGGATCCCAAGCAGATGCCCGGGGTGCGCTGGCCGGTACTGAACTGGCCCTACGTCGAGGGCCTGCGCCTGGACGAGGCCCTGCACCCCCTCAGCTTCCTGGCCACGGGCTTGTATGGGCGCGATCTGCCCAATCAGAATGGCGCGCCGATACGCTTGGTGGTGCCTTGGAAATACGGCTTCAAGAGCGCCAAGTCCATCGTCCGCATTCGCCTGCTGGAACATCAGCCTGTCACCGCCTGGATGGATGCGGCCCCGCGTGAATACGGGTTCTATGCCAACGTAAACCCGCGCGTGGACCATCCGCGCTGGAGCCAGGCCAAGGAACGCCGCATCGGGGAATTTTTCAAGCAGCCCACCTTGATGTTCAACGGTTACGGTGAGCAGGTGGCGGCGCTGTATGGCGGCATGGACTTGCGGAAATTCTTCTGATGCACTGGCTGAAAACCACGACCTGGCTGCTCTGCCTCTACCCGCTGGGACGCTTGGTATTTCTCGGTTTCACCCACGGCCTGGGCGTCAATCCGATCGAGTTCATCATCCGTTCCCTGGGCACCTGGGCGCTAAGCTTTCTACTGCTCACCCTGGCCGTCACCCCCGTGCGCAAACTCACCGGCTGGAGCCAGATCCAACGCGTGCGCCGCATGCTCGGCCTCAGCGCATTTTTCTATGCGCTGCTGCATTGGGCCAGTTATCTCTGGCTCGACCAGTTTTTTGATTGGGCGGAAATATTCAAGGACATCGTCAAGCGTCCATTCATCACGGTGGGCATGCTCACCTTCCTGCTCCTGCTGCCGTTGGCCGCGACCTCCACAGATGCCTCCATGCGCAAGCTGAAACGCAACTGGCAACGCCTGCACCGACTGATATACCCGGTGGCGATGCTGGCGCTGCTGCACTACTTCTGGTTGGTAAAACGCGACATCACCCAGCCCCTGATCTACGCCGCCGTATTGGCGCTCCTGCTGGGCCTGCGTTTGTGGTGGCGGATTCGCCCGCCGCAGCCGGCGACAGGCATAAAAAAAGGCGGGCATAACCCGCCTTTCAGGAGCAGCAAGCCGCTTTAACGGCCGACCTGGTCTAGGCCTTCTTGGCCGCTGTTTTAGCAGCGGGCTTGGCAGCGGCAGCCATGGAAGCAGCGGGCTTCGCAGCAACCTTAGGAGCAACAGCCTTCTTCGCTGCGGGCTTGGCAGCGACCTTGGGGGCAGCCACTTTCTTGGCGGCGGGCTTCGCGGCAGCAGCCTTAGGAGCAACGACCTTCTTGGCAACAGGCTTGGCGGCAGCGGCCTTAGGAGCAACAGCCTTCTTGGCAACAGGCTTCGCCGCGGGCTTGGCAGCGACCTTGGGGGCAGCCACTTTCTTGGCGGCGGGCTTGGCGGCAGCGGCCTTAGCAGCAACAGCCTTCTTGGCAACAGGCTTGGCGGCGGACTTGGCAGCGACCTTGGGGGCAGCCACTTTCTTGACGGCGGACTTCGCGGCAGCAGCTGCTACGGATTTCACAGCGACAGGAGCGGCGGATTTTTTTGCGGTGCTCTTTGCGGGTTTGGCAGCAGCCATGTGTGACTCCTCTGAGAATGGAAGGTAATCGGCCGGGAAGCCTTATGCCTCAAGCATTTCCACGCAATCATGAGGCGTGGCCGGATTGTAGAACAAAAAAAAGCGCGGACCGCAAGCGGTTACGCGCATCTTCGCAATATTTCGTGGCGCGAACGCACTCACGGCAACATGCGCTCCTCCGCGAACAAGGCCTGCGCCTGTTCTCTAGCCCTGATTTCATGGGTCTCCTCACCATCCACCATGACCTCGACGGCACGTGGCCGCGTGTTGTAGTTGGAGCTCATGCTCATGCCGTAAGCCCCCGCGGAACACACTGCGAGGAGGTCGCCTTCCGCCAAAACAAGATCGCGATCGTGACCGAGGAAGTCGCCGCTCTCGCACACCGGCCCGACGATGGCGTAGCGCTTGCCGCCGCCCGCGCGCGCGCAGACCGGCTGGATATCGTGCCATGCGTCGTACAGGGCGGGGCGCATCAGATCGTTCATGGCGGCATCGACAATGGCGAAATCTTTGGCCTCGCCGTGCTTGAGATATTCCACCCGTGTCAGCAGCCAGCCGGCATTGCCGACCAGGGAGCGACCGGGTTCGACGATGAGTTTTTCCGCCCGGCCGGCCAGCCTGTCGAGCAACACGCGGGCATAGGCATCGAGGGCGGGAGGTTCTTCATCGCGATAACGGATGCCCACGCCGCCGCCGATATCGATGTGCGCGAGCTGCACGCCCTCGTTGTTCAACGCGGCCACCAACTCCAGCACGCGATCGAGGGCCTCGGCGAAGGGGGCCACCTCGGTGAGCTGGGAGCCGATGTGGCAATCGATGCCCCGCACGCGCACATGGGGCATGGCGGCCGCCGCGCGATAAACGCGCAAGGCCTGGTCATGGGCGATGCCGAACTTGTTGTCCTTGAGGCCGGTGGAGATGTAGGGGTGGGTCTTGGCATCCACATTGGGATTCACGCGCAGGCTCACTGGCGCAACCACGCCCATCTCGCCCGCCACCGCATCAAGTCGCGCCAGCTCGCTTTCCGACTCCACGTTGAAGCAGTGGATGCCCGCCGCCAGGGCGGCGCGCATCTCCTCGCCGCGCTTGCCCACTCCGGAAAACACGATCTTGTCGGGATCGCCGCCGGCCGCCAGGACACGCGCCAGCTCGCCGCCCGAGACGATGTCGAAGCCCGCGCCGAGACGCGCGAACAGGTTGAGGATGGCGAGATTGGCGTTGGCCTTGACTGCATAGCAGACGAGGTGGTCGTGGCCCGCGAGAGCGGCATCGTAGGCGCGATAGGCAGCCTCGAGGGCGGCGCGGGAATAGACGTAGCAAGGAGTGCCGAACTGGGTGGCGATAGCGTCGAGCGACGCATCCTCCACGTGCAGCACGCCACCCCGGCGGGACAGGGCGTTCATTGGACGGACGGGGATGTGGGCTGGGGTTTGACGGGCTCGTCCGGAAGGTAAAGGTTTCCCTTCTTGCCACAACCGGCAAGGACGAACAACGCGCAGAGAATCAGGATGAAACGCATGGCAGGCCTATAAAATGCGGCGTCGAGTCTAGCATGGAGACCCCCATGACCGAGAGTGAATACACCCGTCTTGCCGATGACACTTTGCAAGAACTGGAACAAGCCCTGGAGAACGCCGATGGCGATCTTGACTTTCAACTATCCGGCGGCGGCATCCTGGAGATCGAGTTCGCCAACGGCTCCGTCATCGTAGTGAACAAACAGTCCGCCGCCCAGGAAATCTGGGTCGCCGCCAAGAGCGGCGGTTACCACTATCGTTGGGATGGCAGCCACTGGCGCGACACCCGCGGCGGCGACGATCTGTTCCAGGCCCTCTCCCGTTTCATGTCCGCCCAGGCCGGAACAGAAATCTCGCTGCGTTGACTTGCCAGCGATCCGCCCACACGGTTCCGTGCTTGCAAGGGGACGCCCGCCATGGATGACCAAATTCTCTTTACGCATCTTCCCGAGCTCACGGAGCAGCTCGGAATTGAGCACATCGAGCCCCTGCTGGAGCGGATCACCGTGCACCGCTTGTCGGCAAACACCGTGCTGGTTCGGGACCAGGATCCCATCGACGCCTTCCATCTGCTGTTGTCGGGACGGCTCGCCCTGGCGGTGGAACTGGGACAGCACAGCATCCAACTGGGCGAGCTCACACCGGGAAACTGGTGCGGCGAACTAGCCTACTTCAGCGGCGCCCGACAGGCCGCCAGCACCGTGACCGCCAGCGTGGACAGCGAAGTCGCCCGCCTCAGCTTCGACAACTTCGACGCCCTGATGGCGGAGGATTCCGTCGCCGCCTGCCGCCTCACCCACGCCTTCATCCAGATGATGATGCGGCGTCTGCGCGCCATCGCCGAGAGCCCGGTCATCGACCCGCGGGGGCAACTGTTCATCACCGGCGATCTGTCGGTGCCGTGGTCGGAACTGATTCCGCACCATCACGGCCTGGTGGATCTGGTGAAAAGCTTCCTGGGGGTGCGCTGATGCGGCTCAAACATTTCCTGCGCCCCCTCCCCGGTTTCCAATTCATGTCGGACGCCGATGTGGAACACGTGGCCGCCGCCATGCGCGTGGAGGGCTATCCCGACCATCACGTTTTCATCTACCAGGACAAGCTCAACCAAGAGCTGTTCCTGCTGCTGGAAGGGCGCGTCAAGGTCAGTCATTACGGCAAGGGGGGGCGCCACTACGACCTCAAGACCCTCTCCGCCGGCGAGTTCTTCGGCATCCCGTCCTTGTCGGAAGGCAAGCCGGCCGACATCAGCTGCAGCGCCGACGGCCCGGTCAAGGTGGCCAGCCTGCCGTTCTCCGCCTACCTGCTGTTGTATCAGCCCGGCTCGGACGTGGGCTGCCACTTCCAGTTCGTCATCGCCACCCAACTGGCGCGGGACCTGCAGGACCGCCACGACGCCCTGCGCAAACTTCTCACCCAGGTATACGGCAACGCCAACGGGACCGAGCCCTGAGCCCGGATCGGCAAGCGCGCCCGGG
>JBGSHR010000387.1:0-6264 GCA_041752155.1 Thiobacillaceae bacterium
TCGCCGCCGGCGCTTTTCTTGCCTGCGGACTTGCGCGGGGCGGCGGTGCCGGGGGTGACCTCGATCTCGTCCAGGGCCTCCAGCAGCACCTCCTCGGCCACGCCGTCCACATGCACGTAGAACGGGCGCTCGCCGTCGCCGGCGTGGCCGGTGCCCTTGATGCGGATGTGGTAGGTCTCGCCGTGCAGGGTGACGTTGAATTCGCTGGGCGCGTAAACCGACGGGCAGGATAGGGCTTCGCGGGATTCAGGGGGCATCAGCGGCTCGGGCGTCAGGCTGCCGGCGGCGCGTTCCTGCAGGAAGGTGCGGCCCAGGTCCGGGAACATGGCGTAGGTCAACACGTCCTCGTCTGATTGCGCCAGGCCCTCGGCCTCGCTCCGGAGTTTGTCCAACTCATCCGAGAGCAAGTCGGCGGGGCGGCAGGTGATCACTTCCTGATCGCCCACGGACATCTTCTTCACTTCCTCGTTCACCTTGCCCGGGGCGGCGCCGTAGCGACCCAGCAGATAGCTCTTGACTTCGTTGGTGATGGATTTGTAGCGCCCGCCGGTCAGCACGTTGAGCACGGCCTGGGTGCCGACGATCTGGGAGGTGGGAGTGACCAGGGGCGGAAAGCCCAGGTCTTCGCGCACTCGCGGGATCTCGGCCATCACCTCGTCCATGCGGTTGAGGGCGCCCTGTTCCTTGAGCTGGTTGCTGAGGTTGGAGATCATGCCGCCGGGTACCTGGGACACCAGGATGCGGGTGTCCACCTGCTGGCCGACCATCTCGAACTGCCAATACTTCTTGCGTACCTCGCGGAAGTAGGCGGCGAGCTCCTGCAATTGGACAAGATCGAGTCCGGTGTCGTATTCCGTGCCCTGGAAGGCGGCCACCAGGCTTTCCGTGGTGGGATGGCTGGCGCCTTCGGCGAAGGGGGAGAGGCAGGTGTCGATGATCACCGCGCCGGCCTCCACGCCCTTCATGTGCACCATGCTCGCCAGGCCTGAGGTGGCGTGGCTGTGCAAGTGGATGGGCAGGGAAACCGCTGCCTTGAGGGACTTCACCAACTCCGCTGTGGTGTAAGGGGTGAGCAGCCCGGCCATGTCCTTGATGGCCAGGGTGTCGCAGCCCATGGCCTCCAGTTCCTTGGCCATGGCCACGAAATAGGGGATGTTGTGCACCGGGCTGGTGGTATAGCAGAGGGTGCCTTCCGCGTGTTTGCCGACCTTCTTCACCGCCTCGATGGAGACCCGCAGGTTGCGGATGTCATTCATGGCGTCGAACACGCGGAACACATCGACGCCATTGTCGGCGGACTTCTGCACGAAGGCTCGCACCACATCGTCGGGGTAATGGCGGTAGCCAAGCAGGTTCTGGCCGCGCAGCAGCATCTGGATGCGGGAATTGGGCAGGGCGTGGCGCAACTTGCGCAGCCGCTCCCAGGGGTCTTCCTTGAGGAAGCGTACGCAGGCGTCGAAGGTGGCGCCGCCCCAGGCCTCCAGGGACCAGAAGCCGACACGATCCAGCTTGGCGCAAATCGGCAGCATGTCCTCGGTGCGCATGCGGGTGGCGATGAGGGACTGGTGTCCGTCGCGCAGGGTCAGGTCGGTGATATGTACTTTTGCCATCGATATTCGTCCGTCAGATGCCCAGGTGAGCGGCAATGGCCGCGGAGATCGCCGCCGCCATCATTTCCGGCGGCCGGCTCACGCTGTAATTAAGGAGTTCCGGGTGGGCTTCCACAAAGCCGGTATTGAAGCGGCCGGTACGGAACTCGGGGTTTTTCAGGATTTCCTGGTAATAGGGGATGGTGGTCTTGACGCCATAGACCCCAGTGTCGTCCAGCGCCCGGCGGCCCCGTTCGATGACGCCTTCCCAGGTCAGCGCCCAGACCGTGAGCTTGGCGCACATGGAATCGTAATAGGGTGGAATGGTGTAGCCGGAATACATAGCCGCGTCGGTGCGTACGCCGGGTCCGCCTGGGGCGTAATAACGGGTGATGCGGCCGAAACTGGGCAGGAAGCTGTTCTTCGGGTCTTCCGCGTTGATGCGGAACTCCATGGCGAAGCCGCGATAACGGATGTCGTCCTGCTTGTATTGCAGGGGCAGGCCGTTGGCGATGCGGATCTGCTCCTGGACGATGTCGATGCCGGTGATGCTTTCCGTGACCGTGTGTTCCACCTGGAGGCGCGTATTCATCTCCATGAAGTAGAACTGGTTGTCCTTGTCGAGCAGGAATTCCACCGTGCCGGCGTTTTCGTAGCTCACCGCCTTGGCGGCGCGCACCGCCAGCTTGCCGATGTATTCCCGCTGCGCATCGGTGAGTTGGGGCGAGGGGGCGATCTCGATCAACTTCTGGTTGCGGCGTTGGATGGAGCAATCGCGCTCGTACAGGTGGACCGTGTTGCCCTGGCTGTCGGCCAGCACCTGCACCTCGATGTGCTTGGGGGTGACCACGCACTTCTCGATGAACACCTCGGGCCGGCCGAAGGCCTTGCTGGCCTCGGACACCACGCGAGCGTAATTGTTGACCAGTTCGTCGTCGGAGTCGCAGCGGCGGATACCGCGCCCGCCGCCGCCGTTGGTGGCCTTGAGCATGACCGGATAGCCGATCTTGCGGGCCAGGGTCAGGGCCTCGTCGGCATTCTCCAGGTTGTGGTCGGAACCGGGGATGACGGGAATCCCCGCCTTGATCATGGCTTGGCGCGCCTGGATCTTGTCGCCCATCTTGGCGATCACCAGGGCGTTGGGGCCGATGAACTTGATGCCGCGCCGGGCGCATACCTCGGCCAGGAGCGGGTTCTCGGACAGGAAGCCGTAACCCGGGTGCAGGGCGTCGCAGCCGGACGCCACCGCCAGATTGACGATGTTATGGGCGTTCAGATAACCCAGAACGGGGTCTGAACCGATGTTGTAGGATTGATCCGCCTTTTTTACATGCAAGGCATGGCGATCCGCATCGGTGTAGATGGCAACCGATTTGATGCCCATTTCCTTGCAAGCGCGCACGATACGCACTGCGATCTCGCCTCGGTTGGCTACGAGTATCTTTTTGATCACGCTAGGGCCTTCGAAAGTGGCTTCGCCTTTGACAAGACAAGCTTTGAAGGATAACATTTACTGCTTATGTCTGCACTGGCACACATCGACAGTTTGCGCTTCGCCAAGACCGGCGAGCAGCAGCAAGGTGAATTTCACGTCGATCAATTACCTCGTTTGACCGATATCTTGGCCCGGGATGATGTTGCGGTGCAATATCGGTTGTCCGGGGCGGTGGAAGCGGGTCGCCCAGTATTGAAGCTGCATATTCAGGCAAAGGTCTGGCTGACTTGTCAGCGTTGTCTGGAGAAATACCCGGAGCAGTTGGTTCTCGATTCGGTTCTGCCCATTGCCAGGAACGAGGCGGAGTTGGCGCGATGGGAGGCGGATGATCCCATGCTGGATGCCTTGGTGGCGGACCCCGGTCTGGTGGTCGCCGCCTTGGTGGAAGATGAAATTTTGCTTGGGTTGCCGATGGCCACGCATCATGCGGACGACGCATGCGGCGCTGTAAGTCAGGCTTGATGGTATTGATTGCAAGTATTGCTAGGAGAATGAAATGGCCGTTCAACAAAACAAAAAGTCCCCGTCTAAGCGTGGCATGCATCGTGCGCACGACTTTCTGACTACCCCCCCCACCGCGGTCGAGCCCACCACCGGTGAAATGCACCTGCGCCACCACATCAGCCCCAACGGATTTTATCGTGGCCGCAAAGTGCTCAACACCAAGGCTGACAATAGCTGACTCAGGTTTGCGACCATGCCCGTGTTAGCGGGCTGATCGCCCATGCGAGAAATCACAATAGCCATCGATGCCATGGGGGGCGACCACGGTCCCCATGTCACGGTCAAGGCTGCGTTGAATGTTCTTCGCCGCGAGAGTGATGTAAACATCGTTCTCATCGGTTTGGAGGAAGCCGTTCACGCCGAGCTGAAGGCGTTGCGCGCTGAGCCAGGTACCCGGATGCGCATTCATCACGCCTCCGAGGTGGTCAAGATGGACGATCCGCTTCCAGTGGCTCTGCGCACCAAGAAGGATTCCTCCATGCGTGTGACGGCCGATCTGGTCAAGCGCGGCGAGGCGGATGCCGGGGTTTCCGCAGGCAATACCGGTGCGCTCATGGCAGTCTCCCGCTTCGTTCTGAAGACGCTACCCGGCATCGACCGGCCGGCGATTGCTTCGACCCTCCCTTCTCGCAACAGCCGCACCTACATGCTCGACCTGGGCGCCAATGTGAATTGCACGGCGGAGCACCTGCTGCAATTCGGCATCATGGGTGCTGCCCTGGTCTCGGCCATTGAGCACAAGGAACGCCCCAGCGTCGGCCTGCTCAACATCGGCGAAGAAGATATCAAGGGCAATGACGTGGTAAAGGGTGCGGCCGAGTTGCTCCGGGCCAGCGGTCTCAATTTCTACGGCAACGTCGAGGGCGACGACATCTACAAGGGCACGGTAGACGTGGTGGTGTGCGACGGCTTCGTCGGCAATGTGGCGCTCAAGGCCTCTGAGGGTCTGGCCAAGTTGATTGCCGACCAATTGCGCGGCGAGTTCACAAAGAACATGTTTACGCGGGTTGCCGGCCTCATGGTGCTGCCCGTGATCCGGGCCTTCAAGCGCAAGCTGGATCCTCGCCGCTACAACGGCGCCAGTCTGCTGGGGCTGAATGGAATCATCATCAAGAGCCACGGCTCGGCGGATGTCTTCGCTTTCGAGCAGGCCATCTACAAGGCAGTGGAAGAGGTTCGTGGCGGCTTGTTGCGGCGCATCGCCGAGCAGGTCGGCAACCATAAGGGACCAGTCATCGAAGAAGGGGAGCCGGCGTGACCTACGCGCGCATCATTGGCACGGGCAGTTATCTGCCCGCACGCATCCTGGCCAATGCGGAGTTGGAAAAGCTGGTGGAAACCACCAGCGAATGGATCGTCGAGCGCACCGGTATCCGTGAGCGCCATATCGCCGCCGAGGGCGAACTCACCAGCGATCTGGCCCTGAATGCCGCTGAGCGGGCCATCGAGGCGGCGGGTATCGACGCCAATGAGCTGGACCTGATCATCGTCGCTACCACTACCTCGGATCGCATCTTCCCAAGCACCGCCTGCGTGCTCCAGGCCAAGCTGGGCGTCAGCAACAGTTGCCCCGCCTTCGACATCCAGGCGGTATGCAGTGGCTTCGTCTATGCCGTGTCCGTCGCTGACCAATTCATTCGTTCCGGCCAGGTCAAGAACGCCTTGGTGGTGGGGGCGGAGACCCTGTCCCGCATCACCGACTGGACCGATCGCGGCAACTGCATCCTGTGGGGCGACGGGGCGGGGGCTATCGTGCTCCAAGCCTCCGACCAGCCGGGCATCATCGCCACCCATATGCATGCCGATGGCCGCTACCAGGACCTGTTGTTCGTGGATGGCGGCGTCTCCCTGAAGACGGAAGGCGCGTGCCACATGCGCATGTCCGGCAACGCCGTGTTCAAGATGGCGGTCAACACGCTGGACGCCATCGTCGATGAAACCCTCGCGGCCAACGGCCTGAAGAAGACCGACATCGACTGGCTGGTGCCGCACCAGGCCAACATCCGCATCATCCAGGCCACGGCGAAAAAACTCGGTATGAGCATGGACCAGGTGGTGGTTACCGTGGACCGGCACGGCAACACCTCCGCCGCTTCCATTCCCCTGGCCCTGGATGCCGCGGTGCGCGAAGGCAAGATCAAGCCGGGTGAAACGGTCTTGATGGAGGCGTTCGGCGGTGGCTTCACTTGGGGCTCAGTACTGCTCAAGTATTGACTTGGTGGTTTGTGGGTTCTTGTATCTTGTTGTTAACAAAGAATAAAACATGCTGAAATTTGCTTTTGTCTTTCCCGGCCAAGGTTCCCAGTCGGTGGGGATGATGGCCCCGTACGGCGAGTCGGCCATCGTGCGCGAAACCTTCGCCGAGGCTTCTGAGGCCCTGGCTTGTGACCTCTGGGATATGGTGACCAACGGCCCCGCCGATCAGCTCAACCAGACCGTCAATACCCAGCCGGTGATGCTGGCAGCGGGGGTGGCGGTATGGCGCTTGTGGCAGGCGCAAGGCGGCGCCATGCCGAGCATCATGGCCGGACACAGCCTGGGTGAGTACACCGCGTTGACCTGTGCCGGCGCCCTGGATTTCGCCGATGCCGTCCGCCTGGTGCGCCTGCGCGCCGAGGCCATGCAGTCCGCCGTGCCCGAGGGAGTAGGGGCGATGGCGGCGGTGCTGGGCCTGGA
>JBGSHR010000388.1:0-1584 GCA_041752155.1 Thiobacillaceae bacterium
GTCGAGGCGCTGGCGACCAGGCTGCGCGTGCATCCGGCGCTGGTGGCGGGGCGGGTCAGGAAAGAGCTGGGCGATTATCGGGTGCTGGCGAAGCTGGCCGGCGTGGATGGGGTGAGAAGGGCCTTGTCTGTCGAAGCCTGAATGGGTGGGGACGGGTCCCTTCGTACCGGAATCCAGACGCTATGCTCGCGGCCAACGCAAAACTGCGACCGCTGGTTGCAGAAATCAGCTGGGCCAAGAATTGTTTCTGCCCACCATGTCGCGAAGGTTGGCAGCGGGATTGATCGCGGGTTCGTGACAGCTTGCGCCGGCGCAAGTGCCGGGAACATTTTACCATTGTCCCACCTCAGGCGGCAGCACACGATGAGGCCCGAAGAACCGCAGCGATCGATCATCGAGCCGGAACCAGCAAGGGACAATCATGCCGCGCCGACAAAGATGGCTTCTGCTGGGCCTGATCAACCCGCTCCTGTTCTGGCTCACCACCCTGGCGTGCGCCATGCGCCTGGGCAACTACAACCACCTGTCCAATCTGGTCAGCGAATTGGGCGCCCTGGGCACTCCCACGCAACATCTCTTCACCGCCGGCCTGCTGCTCTGCTCGGTGCTGAACCTATTCTGGGTGCGGGCATTGATGAGTGCCGCCAGGGAACTGGAACTCAACCTCTGGCCGGTGATGCCCATGCTGCTGTTCTCGTTCCTGGCCGGGCCGGCGATCTTCCCCATGCCCCTGCGCGCGCATGGACTGAGCGGGCTGCCGTTTCCGTTCTTCATGGTGTCGCCGCTGTTGGCGCTGGTGTGGTGGAGGCGGGCAGAGCCGTGGCTGGGCATCCGGCCGGCGGCAGTGGTCAGCCTGGTTTGTTTCGCGGCGGGCTTCCTTGTCTTCTGGCCGGAGATCCTGCCGGCGTACGCGGGGTTCAAGCAGCGTTGCCTTTACCTGGGTTGGACGATCTGGTCGGTGGGACTGAGTCTGCGGCTCATGAGAGGTACGCGGGATCGTCAGGAGGGGCTCGAGCAGGGGTGATCGTTGAGTCGGCACGTCACGCGACCGTGACGCGAACGGGCGGGTCTCTCTGCATGCATGTGTCCGGCGGCGATTGGTTGACGTATCAACTGTTTTGGCGGCCCGTAGAGGCACTTTGGACGGGGGAAAATGGTTGATAGGTCAACCGTCGCGCAGGAAAGACATCATGCACACGAGTGCAAATCGCCAAGATAAATTGAGATAGCACACACAATCAGTGCCCGAATGCCTCACCCGACGGCCGCGCGCGCCTTGAATGGTGCCGACGCAAGCTTCGGATCTCACGCGCCCCTCGCCTTCTCCACCGCCCCGCAAACCCGGTGCAGCCGCCGCATGACCTCGTCGTCACCGTGCAGCAGCATGATCGCGCGGTTGTAGATCGTGATGCGGGTGGTTCCGCCCTCGTGCTCGATCTCCAACCGGTCCACCTGCACCGGCGAGCCCAGGCGGGGATCGCCGTACTCGCCCTCAAGTTCGGTGACCCGGTTGTCGAGGACGGCGCACCGGAGCTCATGGGTCACGTCGGCGCCGGCGAAGACCAGCGCCTCGAGTCGGGCCTC
>JBGSHR010000389.1:0-4849 GCA_041752155.1 Thiobacillaceae bacterium
GCCCAGGCCAGCCCGATTCGCCTGGGCGGCAAGGCCACGGTTGTCGTATCCGGCAAGCACCTCAAGGGCGAACTACGCGCCCTCACCGCCCAGGCGGATGGCCGCTACGTGCTGGAGGTCGCCATTCCGCGCGCGCCCGGCCTGCTCGCCGGGCAAACCGCCAGCGTCAGGCTGCCCTGAGGCGAAGGCCGATCCGGCCCCGGAACAGCGCGATTTGACAGCCCGCGCCGGCCCATCCGGGATCGCTGTAAATGCCTGTCCTGTCATTGACATAGCCCCGCACCGCCCGGATAATCCGCGCCTCTTTTCGGCCCGTTGGTGATGTAGCTCAGACGGTTAGAGCGGTGGATTCATAACCCACAGGTCGGCGGTTCGATTCCGCCCATCACCACCACCCCCAATCCCCCCGGCATACAATCCGCGTCAGTGCACTGACCACCCACCACGCATGGCCCGCAAAGTCTTCATCCGTACCTTTGGTTGCCAAATGAACGAGTACGACTCGGACAAGATGGCCGACGTGCTCGCCGCTGGTGAAGGCTACGAGCAGACCGACAACCCCGACGAAGCGGACGTGATCCTGTTCAACACCTGCTCGGTGCGGGAAAAGGCCCAGGAAAAGGTGTTCACCGACTTGGGCCAGGTGCGTCACCTGAAGCAGAAGAACCCCAATCTCATCATCGGCGTCGGCGGCTGCGTGGCCAGCCAGGAAGGCGCCGCCATCGTCCAGCGCGCGCCCTACGTGGACCTGGTGTTCGGACCCCAGACCCTGCACCGCCTGCCGCGCATGATGGATCAGCGCCGCGCCACCGGCCGGCCCCAGGTGGACATCTCCTTCCCCGAGATCGAAAAGTTCGACCATCTGCCGCCGGCCCGGGTGGAAGGCGCCACCGCCTTCGTCTCCATCATGGAAGGCTGCAGCAAGTACTGCACCTTCTGCGTGGTGCCCTACACCCGCGGTGAAGAAGTATCCCGCCCCCTGGCGGACGTGCTGGCCGAGGTGGCGCAACTCACCGCCCAGGGCGTCAAGGAGATCACCCTGCTGGGCCAGAACGTGAACGCCTACCAGGGCGCCATGGGCGAGGGCGAGATCGCCGACTTCGCCCTGTTGCTGGAACTGGTGGCGGCGCTCCCCGGCGTGGAGCGCATCCGCTTCACCACCTCCCATCCCCGGGAGTTCACCCAGCGCCTGATCGACGTGTACGCCCGGATTCCCAAGCTGGTGTCCCACCTGCATCTACCTGTGCAATCCGGTTCGGATCGGGTGCTGGCCGCCATGAAGCGGGGCTACAGCAGCCTGGAGTACAAATCCATCGTGCGGAAGTTAAGGGCGGTGCGCCCCGACCTGTGTCTGGCCAGCGACTTCATCATCGGCTTCCCCGGCGAGACCGAGGCCGACTTCGAGGCCACCATGAAGCTGGTGGAGGAGCTGGATTTCGACGCTTCCTTCAGCTTCGTCTACAGCGCGCGCCCCGGCACCCCGGCCGCCGGCTACCCCGACGACACGCCCCAGGCCGAGAAGATGCAGCGTCTGTACCGCCTGCAGGCGCAAATCAACCGCCAGGCCGCCGCCATCAGCAACGCCATGGTGGGCTCGGTGCAACGGGTGCTGGTGGAAGGCACCTCCAGGAAGGACGCCAACGAGTTGATGGGCCGTACCGACAACAACCGCGTCGTCAATTTCCCCGCGCCCCACCGGCTCATCGGCCAGTTCGTCGACGTCACCATTACCCAGGCCCTGCCCCACTCCCTGCGCGGCGAAGTCGTCACCGCCAGCGCCTGACCTGGCGTTTGTAGCCATCAATCAGGACCACCCCTGGGTCCCATTTTCATTCGGGATTACCCGCCGCCATGCTAGATTAAGCATGAGTCCCACAAAACCCATAGCCAGACACCTTGGCCCCCTCCCTGGCCGAAACCCCATTTCTTAGCATGCATATCACTTTCCCCGATGCCGACAACACCCGCCTCGCCAACCTATGCGGGGTGCTGGACGAGAACCTGCGCCAGATCGAGACCGCCCTCAACGTCAATATCCACCGCCGGGGTGAGGTGTTCCAGGTCTCGGGCGACAAGGCGGAGGCCGCCGGGCTGCTGTTGAAGGACTTCTACCAACGCGCGCGCAAGCCCCTGGACATCGACGACATCCAGTTGGCCCTGGTGGAGGTGGCCCACAAGACCCCCGGTGGCGAGTCCGAGGACAACATCCCGGTGCTCATGACCCGCCGCGCCGGGCTGCACGGTCGCACCGCCCGCCAGAACGGCTATATCCGCCAGATGCAGGAATTCGACGTCACCTTCGGCATCGGCCCCGCCGGCACCGGCAAGACCTATCTCGCCGTGGCCGGGGCGGTGGACGCCCTGGAGCGGGATCTGGTGAAACGCATCGTCCTGGTGCGCCCGGCGGTGGAGGCGGGGGAACACCTGGGTTTCCTGCCCGGCGATCTGGTGCAGAAAGTGGACCCCTACCTGCGCCCGCTCTACGACGCCCTCTACGACCTGATGGGCTTCGACAAGGCCAGCCGCGCCTTCGAACGCCAGATCATCGAGATCGCGCCCCTGGCCTTCATGCGCGGCCGCACCCTGAACCACGCCTTCATCATCCTGGACGAGGCCCAGAACACCACGCCGGAACAGATGAAGATGTTCCTTACCCGCATCGGCTTCGGCTCGCGCACCGTGGTCACCGGCGACGTCACCCAGATCGACCTGGCCCGGGGCCAGAAGAGCGGCCTGGTGGAGGCACAGGAGATACTCAAGCCGGTGCGCGGCATCGCCTTCACCGAGTTCCTCAACGAGGACGTGGTGCGCCACCCCCTGGTAGCCCGCATCATCGATGCCTACGACGCCCATAAAAAACAGGCGGAATCCCGTGGCACCCAGGCTTGAGTTGAACATCCAGTTCGCGCTCAAGACGACCACGCCGACCCGGGCCGAATTCCGCCGCTGGGCCCAGGCCGCCCTGCGCGAGGATGTGGCCGCCACCCTGCGCGTGGTGGACGAGACGGAAGGCCGCAGCCTCAACCGAGACTATCGCGGCAAGGATTACGCCACCAACGTCCTGACCTTTGCCTACGGCGCCCTGGAGCAGGACGGCCCCCTGTGCGGCGACATCGTCCTGTGCGCTGCGGTGGTGGGACACGAGGCGGCGACCCAGGGCAAAGACCTCGCCACCCATTACGCCCACCTGACCGTGCATGGCCTGCTCCATCTCCAGGGCTACGACCATGAGGACGCCGGCGAAGCGGCCACCATGGAAGCGGTGGAAAGCTTTATCATGCAGCGGTTGGGATTTCCCGACCCTTACCAAGACCATGAGTGACGACAGTAGTCCTAGACCCAGCTTTCTCGAACGCCTCACCGCCTGGCTCTCCCGCGAGCCGGACAACAAGGAAGAACTCCTGGAGTTCCTCCATGCCGCCTACGAAAAAAACCTGTTGGATGCCGATGCCCTATCCATGATCGAAGGGGTCATGCAGGTGTCCGAGATGCAGGTGCGCGAGATCATGATCCCCCGGGCCCAGATGGATGTGGTGGATCTGGGCGATCCACGCGAGGGTCTCCTGCCCTATGTGATCGAGACCGCCCACTCCCGCTTCCCCGCCGTCGACGGCGACCGGGACCACGTGGTGGGCATCCTCCTGGCCAAGGATTTGCTGCGACTGTGCACCGACGAAGCGGTGAACCTGCGCGACATGCTGCGCCCGGCGGTGTTCATCCCGGAATCCAAACGCCTCAACGTGCTGCTGCGCGAGTTCCGCGCCTCGCGCAACCACATCGCCATCGTCGTCGACGAATACGGCGGCGTCGCCGGCCTGGTCACCATCGAGGACGTGCTGGAGCAGATCGTCGGCGACATCGAGGACGAGTACGACTACGACGAGGCCGAGGACAACATCATCTCGGAGGAAAACGGCGCCTTCCGGATCAAGGCCCAGACCGAGATCGGCGACTTCAATCAGGTGCTGGGCACCAGCTTCGCCGACGACGAATTCGACACCGTGGGCGGCCTGGTCACCCACGCCTTCGGCCGCCTGCCCAAGCGCGGCGAGGCGGTGGAGATCGCCGGCTACCGCTTCCAGGTGCTGCGCGCCGACAGCCGCAAGCTGCATACCCTGCACGTGGAACGCCTGCCCCAGGCCGCGCTGCTGTAAGCCCTCGGCGCGGACGCCATAGCCCTACCCTGAATACCGGAATCCCCGGCTTTGCCGGTAAGTGAACGCTCACCTTGCCATGTCGGCCCGGCCCGGCTAAGTTACGCACCGACTGAATCGCCATGGCCCGGCACCCTCCGCCGCCGCCCCAACACAGAAAGGATTCCCATGACCCCCGCCTGGAGCGAATTCCTAGCCAGCCAAGGCGCCCACCTGGCCCATGATGCCGTGGCCGATTTCGGCGACGCCGCCGGCGAGCTTAGCGCCGCCGCCACGCAAACCGTGCTGGCCGACCTGTCCCATTTCGGCCTGATCGGCTTCGCCGGGGAGGAGGCCCAGACCTTCCTGCACGGCCAGATCACCAACGACCTGCGCGGCCTGCGCCAAGACGCCGCCGTCTTCGCCGGCTACCTCTCCCCCAAGGGGCGCATGCTGGCCAATTTCCTGGTCATGAAGCACGGCGACGACGTGCTGGTCATGCTGCCGGAGGCCCTGCGCGAGTCGGTCCAGAAACGCCTGGCCATGTTCATCCTGCGCTCCAAGGTGAAGGCGCGGAATGCCGGCGACGAATGGGTACGGCTGGGGGTGAGCGGCCTGGAGGCCGGCACCCTGGTGGCCCAGGCTCTGGGGCTGGCGCTGCCGGAGGGCATCATGGCCATGGCCCACGGCGACACGGCCTTCGCCCTGCACCTGGG
>JBGSHR010000390.1:0-9560 GCA_041752155.1 Thiobacillaceae bacterium
GATGGTGGGCAGGCTGCCGCAACCGGCCAGGCCCAGCAGGCCCGCCACCAGGCAATAACGCGGGAGTGAAGACCGGCATACCGATCCCAGAGCTGATGAAAACATCAACTATCCCCTTCCCAACGCGCATGCCCACTTCACATCATGCCGACGTGAAGTGGGCGTGTACGTCATATCCGTCCCAGCACCAGCAGCACGACGATGATGATCACCACCAAGCCCAGCAAACCACTGGGCGCGTAGCCCCAATTCTTGCTGTGGGGCCAGCTCGGAATGGCGCCGATCAGCATCAGGATCAGGACGATCAACAGTATGGTTCCCAAGCTCATGGCTTTCTCCTCAACTGGGTGAGTGGATTCAATTCGCCGGCGCGGGCGCCTCGTTCGGCATCAGGATCACGGTAGTGCCGTCGCCGGTCTCACCGGTCTCACCAGTGACACCGGTTGCGCCTTGGCTACCGGTCTCGCCCTGAGTGCCGGTGGCACCCTGGGGGCCAGGAGGGCCGGGTACGGCGACGGGTTCGGGCGCGGCGGCGGGTTCGGGCACATTGACCACGGTGGTAGGTCTGTCACAGGCGGGCAGGCTCAGCACAGAGAGCAGTGCGGCGAGCAGTGTTCCCATCAAAATTGAACGGTTCATGGATAACTCCCCAAAAAGTTGAAAATCCTCGCGCGGATGGCTTTGCGACATCCGCGAACAAACCGGCGCGACTTGGCATCTCGCAGTCGGTACATACCCACATTAGGCAACTGTCTTGCACAGTTCAGTGCGCTAGCAAACACAGTGACAAGAATTCGCTGTCTCACCAGAGATCGCTCAGCGGACCGCACCCGTCGCCGAATGTATGCCAACGCACAGACTGCGCCTGAACAGGCGAGCAATGTTGCATCCGCATCCGGAGTTTCCATGAAGTCAGTCCGGCCTGCCGCCGCGCGAGGCGCATGAATGGCGAGAGGCCGACTGCGACGAAGGATGCTCGACCGGCAATTCCGCCAGTCGGACCCGAACACACGGAGGTTGAGATGAACTGGGATATCGTTGAAGGTAACTGGAAGCAATTCAAGGGCAAGGTGAAAGCACAGTGGGGCAAGCTCAGCGACGATCACCTCGACGTGATTGCCGGCAAGCGCGACCAGTTGTTGGGCAAGGTCCAGGAGACTTACGGCATCACCAAGGACGAAGCCGAGGCGCAAATCAAGGACTTTGAAGAAAGAAACAAGGACTAGCTTCCGAAGCGTTCCCGCGAGCCCGGCCTCGGCTATCGCAGCCGAGGCCGGTTCGCAGCCCACGTCGCGTCCAGGAACCCCGTCAACGTCAGGAGAATGCCATGTCCAGCATCGGCTATCACGAGCCTGTAGAAGAGCTGTCCGCTGAAACTCGCGACATGCACAGAGCCATCGTTTCCTTGATGGAAGAACTGGAAGCCGTCGATTGGTACAACCAACGCGCGGATGCATGCAAGGATACGGACCTCAAGGCCATCCTCGAACACAATCGTGACGAGGAAAAGGAGCATGCCGCCATGGTGCTGGAGTGGATACGGCGCCAGGACCCAAGGTTTTCAAGGCAGCTCAAGGACTACCTGTTCACCAAAAAACCCATCGCGCACAAGTGATCACGCCAAACCATGGGTTGCGGTGGGCCGTCACCGGCATCCGCTGAACTCGATCGGCATCGCCCCGACTCCGTGCCTTCCATCCCGGAGGTTTCGCCTGGGATGGCCCATACGCTCTCTATGTTCGGCCCCGTACAGACCCCGGCTCAATGGCGCTCCATCATGGCCGCCCGATTGCGCCTGGCGTCTGGATCAGACATTCCGGCCCGACCTCGGCTTCGATATACGTCACTTCCCACAGGAGGCATTCATGAATGCGATTTTGAGAACCGCGCTGGCGGTGGCCGGTATGGCTATCGCCACGCAAGCGGCTGCGGAGATCACCTTTTACAAAAACGAAAACTTTAGAGGCAAGTCCTTCAACACGGACGATCAAGTCGCCAACTTCAAGCGCATTGGCTTCAATGACCGCGCCTCCTCGGTCGTGATCGACCGCGACTGGTGGCAGGTTTGCGAAGATGCCAATTTTGGTGGCCGCTGCGTCGTCCTGCGTCCGGGCAGGTATGCGTCCCTGAGAGAAATGGGCTTGAACGACCGCGTTTCCTCGGTGCGGCTCATGAGTAGTTACGGGCGCATGGACAACAATCCCTATATGCCCGCGCCTGCCACCCCCTGGGACTACCAACGGCGCTACAGGGAGAGGATCTACGAGGCGAACGTCACTTCAGTACGCGCGGTGGTCGGGCCGCCCGAGCAGCGATGCTGGGTCGAGCAGGAACAGGTTGTCGTGGAGAAGCGTAAATCCAACGCGCCTGGGGCGATTGTCGGCGCGGTGATCGGCGGCATTCTCGGTCACCAGATCGGCGGCGGAAGCGGCAAGGATTTCGCCACTGCCGGTGGCGCGGTCGCGGGGGCCGTGGTGGGTGCGAACATCAGTCGCGAACACAACCAACAGCAGGTGACGACCATCGATGTCCAGCATTGCGCCAACACCGGCCGCTATGCCCGGCCCGAATACTGGGATGTCACCTACAACTTCCGGGGCCAGGAGCATCGCATACAGACCACCGAACGTCCGGGACCCACCGTGACCGTCAACGAGCGGGGCGAACCCCGCTTGTAACGCCCTTGACCAAGCGGACACGACAAGGCGGCCCTGGGGGGTCGTTTTGTCTTGGCGCGCCGATTTACCTGGGCGCGCATGGCGATTGGTGGTGGTCGCCCCATGTTCGTCACCGCACAGACCGCGCTTGAGCATGGGATCAACATCCCCCCCAAACATGCGTCTTCTTGAAAGGCCCCCCATGACAATTTATCGACGCCTCACCCCGGCACCGGCCCCCATCGGGGCACCCCTTTCCATCCTCACCTCGCTGGTGGTCGGGCGCTTTCGCCATAAAGAACAAATACGACAGACGGCGGCACTGGACGAGTGGGAGGATGAGGGCGGCAGCGTGATGGCAACTGACGCCGTCGCGCCCGCGCCAGGCGCGATCGACCCGAAGACCGGGGCGCGATTCAGTCCATGCGGCACAACCGTCATGGGGCAGCCGGGGTCATGAGCGCGACTTGCGCCACGACTCCCGGCGGTGATCACCCTGACCCTGCCGGCCATACCTCCGCCCACGTATGCCCCTGCTGCGCCGGCTCTGTATACCGTATTCCACGCCGGCCGATGGATAGGCTCGTAGGCCTCTTCATGCCGAACCGCCGTTACCGTTGTCATTGGATGTGCTGCGGCTGGGAAGGGCGTCTGCACATGATCCGCTCTCATGTGCTGGCCCGGTAATGGCAATGAGCCCCACGAATAAAAGTGCGCGTGCTCAATCCGTCACGGATGGAGGGTGCCGCGTCATCGCGGCGCCCCGCCGATGAGAGAGGATTCCAACCATGAACGATGCCGTCACCCGCGTGCTTCTCGTCGAGGACGACCCCGCCGATGCCGGAGCGATCCAGCAGACGCTTGCGGGGACCGGGGGCGGCCCGTTTCATGTCGAATGGGTAACGAATCTCGCCGATGCGATCAAACGACTGGGCGAGAGAGGGTTCGAGGCGATCCTGCTGGACCTGACGCTGCCCGATGGCCAAGGCATCGAGGCCTTTGATCAGGTATTGCTGGCCGCGCCGAATGCCCTGATTCTGGTCCTGAGCGGTGCAACCGACGAGGAAACCGCGCGCCTGGCCGTAGAACGCGGCGCGCACGACTATTTCGCCAAGGGCCATGTCGACGCGCACTGGTTGCCGCGCGCCCTGCGTTACATCCTCGAACGCAATGCTGCCCGAGGTGCCCTGCGCGACAGCGAGGCGCGCTTCCGGGCCATTAGCGATACCTCCCCGCTGGGCATCTTCGTCGCCGATGTGCAGGGGAATTGCGTCTATACCAATGCGGCGTATCACAAGATATCGGGACTGAGTCTAGAACAGACGCTGGGCACCAATTGGAGCATGGCGATCCACCCGGAGGATCGCGAGCGTGTCCTCGCCGAATGGCGCATCGCGGCACGGAGCCAGGAGCCATTCCAGACGGAATACCGCTTTCAGCAGGAAGACGATAGCGTCGTCTGGACGCGCGTCAACAGTGCTTCCATGCTCGCAGACACGACATCGCTCGGTCTTGTGCAGACAGTAGAAGACATCTCGGAACGCAAGGCGGCGGAGTTCGAATTGCAGGTAACACAAGAGGCCTTGTTCGAGGAAAAAGAGCGCGCCCAGGTCACCCTCAACTCCATCGGCGACGCCGTGCTGACCACCGACATCGAGGGCAAGGTGACCTATCTGAATCTGGTGGCGGAGACCATGACCGGCTGGTCCCGCGAGGACGCGCTGGGCCGGCCGCTCGCGGAAGTATTCAATATCATCGACGGCAAGACACGCCGAACCGCCGCCAATCCGGCCCAGATCGCCATCGCCGAGAACAGGACCATGGGCCTGTCCGCGGATTGCGTGCTGGTCCGCCGCGACGGGTCCGAGTCCGCCATCGAGGATTCCTCCGCGCCCATCCACAACCGGAACGGCCTAGTCACCGGGGCGGTGCTCGTCTTCCATGACGTCAGCCAATCCCGGGCCATGGCGCTGAAGATGTCACATCTGGCCCAGCACGACTTTCTTACCGGCCTGCCCAACCGGGTGCTGCTGACGGAACGCCTCGCCCAGGCGATCGGGCTGGCCCAGCGACACAAGAAGCAAGTCGCGCTGCTGTTCCTGGATCTGGATTACTTCAAGAACATCAACGACTCCCTCGGCCATGGGGTCGGCGACCAGCTGCTGCAATCGGCGGAGGGCCGCCTGGTGGCGGGAGTGCGCGCCACGGACACGGTATGCCGCCAGGGCGGTGACGAGTTCGTGATCCTGCTGGCCGAAATCGAGCAGCCGCAAGACGCGGCCCACGTGGCGGAAACCCTGCTCGCCGCATTCGCCTTGCCGCACCTGATCGACGGACACGAACTCCATGTCACCTTGAGCATCGGCATCAGCATCTGGCCGGATGACGGCAGCGACCCGGACAACGTGATGCAGAACGCGGACACCGCGATGTTTCATGCCAAGACAGGTGGCCGCAACATGTACCAGTTCTTCACGGCCGACATGAACACCCGCGCGGTGCGCCGGCTGTCCGTTGAAAGCAGCCTGCACCGCGCCCTGAAACTGGGGGAGTTCGAGCTGCATTACCAGCCGAAGATCAATCTACTTTCCGGCACGATGACCGGCATCGAGGCCCTCCTCCGCTGGCGCGACCCGAATCTCGGGCTCGTCCTCCCCGAGCAATTCGTGCCGGTCGCGGAAGAGTGCGGCCTCATCGTGCCGATCGGCCGCTGGGTGCTGCGCTAAGCCTGCCGGCAAGTCCAGGCCTGGCTGGATGCGGGCCTGCCCGCCGTGCCCGTGGCGGTCAACATTTCCGCCCTGGAGTTCAGGCACAAGGACTTTGTGGATGGCGTGGGCCTGATCCTGAAGGAGACCGGTCTGGTGCCGCGCTATCTCCAACTGGAACTGACCGAAAGCATACTCATGCGCGATGCCGAGTCCACGGCGTCGGTGCTGGAGGCGCTCAAGGCCATGGGGGTGGGGCTGGCCATCGATGACTTCGGAACCGGCTATTCGAGCCTGAGTTACCTGAAGCGCTTCCCCATCGACACCCTGAAGATCGACCAGTCCTTCGTGCGCGAGATCGCCAGTGATGCTGACGATGGGGCCATCGTCAGCGCGGTGATCGGCATGGGAAGAAGCCTCCAGCTGCGGGTCATCGCCGAGGGCGTGGAAACAGAGGAGCAGATCGCCTTCCTCCGGGCGCGGCAATGCGAAGAGGGGCAAGGCTTTCTGTTCAGCCACCCCTTGGCCGCCGAGGACTTCACACGCTTGCTCGTGGCCGTAAAAACACCCGCGGCCTGCCAGTAATCGGGATCGAACTTGCGCCAGGTGGCGGCGGCTTACCCCAAGGCGCCGGAAACCGCGGTTGCCACGGCGTTACGGTGGTCATTTCATCCCGCAATGTGCGGCACCGTACCGACCCGAACCGGCCTCGGCGAATACGCTGACAACTAGGTTTCAACCCGGCGAACGGGGGAGAGAAGCCTTTTTACAAACATCCGGAGATTTCAATCATGAAACAACTTAGCAAATATCTTTCCGCAGTATTCCTGGCCGCCACACTGGTGTCCGTCGTGGGTTGTTCGTCCACGCCTCAGCAAGAGGGCACCGGCCAGTACTTCGACGACAGCGTCATCACCGCCAAGGTGAAAGCGGCCATCTTCGATGATCCCACCACCAAGGCCACCGAAATCAACGTCGAGACCTTCAAGGGCGTGGTGCAACTGAGTGGCTTCGTAAGCTCCCAGGCCGCGGCGAACCGGGCGATGGAACTGGCACGCGGCGTCAGCGGCGTGAAGGGCGTCACGAACGATATGCGCCTGAAGTAAGCGAAGAAGGCTGATCTCGGCCGCTGTGACAGGTCACTTCGGCAGCGGCCGCGAAGCGGCGCCGCCATACGCCCGAACGACTCGGCGATGCAGGTGCGTCTTGATTTTCGGCTGGGTTTTATCCGGCCCACAGATACTCTTTATTGTTGAGCCTTTGCCAACCAGTGCATGCATGATTGGAGCAAAAAATGAATACAAGACAGAAAATAGGCATTGGCCTTCCGCTGGCCGCGGCTTTGGTTTTTTTGCTGAATGGTTGTGTCGTCGCCCCCGCGGACCCCTACTACACCATTGGCGCTCAGGTGATGGTGCCGCCGCCCCAGCCTCGGGTCGAGGTATACGGCGCACCGCCGGTCTCCGGGTATGTCTGGGTCAGCGGCTACTGGGACTGGCAGGATGGGCGACACGCCTGGAGACCTGGTCGATGGGTGCCCCCACGTCATGGACACCACTGGGTGCCGCATCGTTGGGTAAAGGAAGGGTCCCATTGGCGCCACAATCCCGGCCACTGGCAACAGGACTAGGACGCCACCGGTCACTCGCCACCATCCGTCCTGGTTGCCATCCAAGCAGTGTTTCCGGCTAGCGGGACTAGCGGAATGGCTAGACGGAATGGCTAGGCGCAAGCGCTGAGCGCGCAGCCCATGATGGCCGAGGCAATCGGTGTAGCCGCCTGAGCCGTCCCATTGCGAGAGAAGCTGTGTCCCGCAAATTCATTGATCGCCTGGCCCATGCCACGCCTGACTGGGCAAGGCTCATGAAGTTCGTCCTGATCGAGTCGCTTAAATCCTGGGTCGCTCACCGGTCGGGTAGCAAAGGTGCCGCGCTGGCTTTCTATACCTTGTTCTCCTTGACCCCCATCCTGGTACTGGCCATCGCGGTCGCCGGTTACTTCTTCGGCGCCGAGGCGGCCCAGGGCGAGATCGTTGCCCAGGTACACGGGCTGGTGGGGCCGAATGGCGCGCAGGCGATCCAGGCCTTGTTGGCAGCCGCGCGAGATCCCACCTCCGGACTGGTGGCGACCCTCGTGGCAAGCGTCCTGCTGCTGCTGGGGACCACCAGCGTCTTCGTCGAGTTGAAGGGCAGCCTGGATGAACTGTGGGATATCCACAATGCGCGTCAGTCGGCCTTCCGCGTGCTCTTGAGAACCCGGCTCCTGGCCTTTGGCCTGGTGCTGGTTCTGGCTTTCCTGCTGCTCGTCTCCCTGGTCGTCAGCGCGGCGCTGGCCATGCTCGCACACCAGGCGGACGGGATCCTGGGCAGTTCCGCCGAGATTCTCGCGAGACTTTCCGCCCTCATTTCATTCGGCGTCATCGCCGGCCTGTTCGCCGTCATCTACAAGACCCTGCCGGACGCGCCGCTGTCGTGGCGCGATGTGTGGATCGGCGCCGCCTTCACGGCGGGGCTGTTCAGCCTGGGGAAATATCTGATCGGTTTGTATCTGGGCAACAGCGGCGTGGCATCGAGCTTTGGTGCCGCCGGGTCGGTGATCGCGTTGTTGCTGTGGGTGTATTACTCGTCACTGATTTTCTTTCTCGGGGCGGAATTCACGCGGCAATACGCGCTGGGGTTCGGCAGCCTGCGGCATGGGCGACCGGGCATCGAGGGCGGGGTTTCACCGGCCTTGACCACCATCACCGAGGTCCATACGGATGGCAGCAATCGTAACGCCTGATTTGGAAGCGCCGGTAGACGATCAATCTCACGCGGAGCTTGAGTCGGCCACGCCGCCGCCCACGGTCCGAATGCGCGAGACCGGGCGGGGCCTGGCGCTGACCATCCTGGCTACGGTCGCGGTGATCTTCGTATTGGAATGGGCACAGAGCTTCGTCATATCCCTGCTGCTCGGGATCCTCTTCGCCTACACCCTGAACCCCCTCGTCGTGTGGCTGCAGCGGCTCCACATCCCGCGCACGGTGGGGACCACGATTGTGATGCTGGGAGTCGTGTGCGCGCTGGTCCTGGGGAGCTACTCGTTGCGGGGGCAGGTCCGGACGATACTGGAACAGTTGCCGGCGGCGGCGAGCAAGTTATCGGCCGGCCTCGCCAATCTGCGCCAGGGCCAGGCCAGCACCATGCAGAAGGTGCAATCCGCCGCCAGCGAGATCGAGAAGGCGACGAACCAGGCGGCAGGCGTGGCTGTGATACCCAAACGCGCTGTGACGCGCGTCGTCATCGACACGCCCGGCTTCAAGCTCGGCGATTTCCTTTGGGCGGGGTCCATGGGCGCCGCAGGGCTGATCGGCCAGGCCACCATGGTGCTGTTCCTGACGTTTTTTCTCCTGCTGTCCGGCGACACCTACAAGAGAAAACTGGTGCGACTCACCGGCCCCACGTTGTCGCACAAGAAGATCACCGTGCACATCCTCGATGACATCAATGAATCCATCCAGCGCTACATGTTCATGCTATTGGCGACCAACGTGCTGGTGGGCCTGCTCACCTGGATCGCGTTACGCTGGATCGGCCTGGAGAACGCCGGCGCCTGGGCCGTGGCCGCGGGCCTGCTCCACGTCATCCCGTACTTCGGTCCGGCCGTCACGGCCGCCGGCATCGGCATGGCGGCCTTCATGCAGTTCGATACCCTGTCGGTAGTACTGATGGCGGCCGGGGCATCGCTGGTGATCGCCACACTTGTCGGGACTTTCATCACCACCTGGATGACGGGCAGGATCGCCAGCATGAATACGGCGGCGGTATTCGTCTCCCTGCTGTTCTGGACCTGGCTGTGGGGGGTCTGGGGCATGCTGCTGAGCATGCCGATCACCGTCTTGGTGAAAGTGGTGGCTCAGCATGTGGAGCAACTCGAGCCGGTGGCCGAGTTGCTGGGGGATTAGCCCGGGTAATTCATGCCCTCCGTCCAGTGAACGGAGCTAATGTCGATTTGCCAATACTGGCCGGGCACGTGGTATTTGCCCCGCGAGGAACAATCAGCCATGTCACCGAGCAGCCGCGATTTCGCGGCCCTGTTCATGGAGGCCTGCCGGCACCTGGGGCTGGCCAGCCGCTTTGTCAGCGGCTATCGGTATGCGCCGGCCGGCCCGCCCCCCACACCGAGCGTGGCGGCGCGGGTCAGCGCGCTCATGGCCTGA
>JBGSHR010000391.1:0-3669 GCA_041752155.1 Thiobacillaceae bacterium
CGGTTCGGCCTGGGCCACCTCGTCATCGGCCTGGCCATCTTGGCCGCCACCCCCGTGACCCTGGCCCTCACCCCCAGCGAGCGGGTGGCCGACCTGGGTCCCAAGATCAATCTGGAAACCATGCTCCCCAAGCAGTTCGGCGACTGGCGCATGGACGAGACCATCGTGCCCGTGCAAGCCGACCCCGGCACCACCGCCCTGCTGAACCGGCTCTACAACCAGATCCTGTCGCGCACCTATGTCAACGCCCAAGGGGAGCGGGTCATGCTGCTCATCGCCTATGGCGGCGACCAGCGGGAATCCATGCAGGTGCACAAGCCGGAGGTGTGCTACCCGGCCCAGGGCTTCCGGGTGGTGCAGGAGGCCGACGGCCAGCTGGATACCGGCCTGGGGAGCATCCCGGTGCGCCGCCTGGTGGCGGTGCTGGGGCCCCGGGTGGAACCCATCACCTACTGGATGACCATCGGTGAAAAGATCGACCAGGGCAGCAGCACCCTGCGCAAGCTGGAACAGATCAAGTACGGCCTCACCGGCAAGATCCCGGACGGCCTGCTGTTCCGGGTCTCCAGCATCTCCATGGACGCTGACGGCGCCTATCGCGCCCAGGCAGACTTCGTCCGGGCCCTGCTGCCATCCCTGGCGAACGAGGACCGGGTGCGCTTCGTCGGCCACCCGGCCATCTAGGGCTCGCCAGGTTCCTGACCGCGCCCCCCAACACCACGGTGCCCAGGGCCCCGGCCAGGGTGGAGGCAGCGACGCTGTTGCCCGCGGGCAACAGCACCCCCAGCACCATGCGGTAGTCGACCTGGGTGACGGTCATGGCCACCACGGTCTCGCCATGGCGTTTTTTCAGGTCGAGTTAGTCCAGGGGGAAGGCCGGCAATAGCCAGTCCAGAACCAGGTGATAGAGGGGCGGCAAGGCATCCAGCAACAGGTCGCCGTGGCGTTGCGCCAGGGCGGTGAGCGCCGCCGCCGTCACCAGGAAGATCCAACTGGATTCAAGCCAGACGCGGCAGGGCCGCAAGCAGCAGGGTCATGACCTCCGCCTCGTCGCCGCCGTTCAGCACCGACAGGCGGCCACCACATCCCACACCAGCCGGTGCCCCCGGGCCGTCACCCCATCCTCGGGCGCGAGCAGCCGATCAGGGCCGCGCCGCCTGCCCGCATCACTCGGGCAACACCGCGTGTCAGGAACCAGCCTTGAGCAGGTCCTCGATCTGGGCCGCGGGCAGGGCGCCTTCCTTGCGTTTGCCGTTGGCGAAGATCAAGGCCGGCGTGCCATTGACGTTCAGCTTCTGGCCCAGGGCGAGGATGTCCTCGATCGGGTTGGCGCAGCTACCCTCGGCGCTGGGCGCCTTGCCCTCGAGCATGTAATCCTGCCAGCTCCGGCTCCGGTCGGCGGAACACCAGATGGCTTTGGACTTGGCCGGGGCCTGGGGATGCAGCTCCGCCAGGGGGTACATGAAGACGTACACGGTCACGTTGTCCAGCAGGGCCAGTTCCTTCTCCAACTGCTTGCAGAACGGGCAGTCCGGATCGGTGAACACCGCCAGCTTGCGCTCGCCCTTGCCGTGCTTGATGGCGATGGCCTTGTCCAGGGGCAGGCTGGAGAAATCCACCTTGTTCAGGTCCTCCAGACGCTGCTTGGTGAGGTTGGCCTTGCTGCGGGTATCCACCAAGGGGCCGGGCAGGAGGTAATCCGCCTTCTCGTCCACGTACACGACCTGGCCGCCCACCACTACCTCGTACAGGCCCGGGATCGGGCTGGGCAACACGGCTTTGACCGGAATCTTCGGGTAACGCTCCTGCAAGGCCTGGCGGATGGCCGCCTCGTCGGCCTGGGCCGTCAGGGTGAAGAGGGTCGCCAACAGGGCAAAGATCAGTTTCATTCGATTTCTCCGGGAAGGTGTCGCGGGTTGCATGGTTGCAGAATTCATTCGCCTTGGGCACGCCCCTCTGGCGGGGCCAGACGCGGGAGGATGTTCCGGGCGGCAGCGCACGCTAACCCACCCCGGTAACAGCCGTGTGACAGGCGCCCCTGCCTCGCCGGCCATGGGCAAGCGCAAGGCCTTGAGGCGCGGCGCGGTCGAATGAGCAAAAAGAACTATTTTTCGGGCGCTTGGCTGGCAAGGCGATGTAACACGCGGGCCATAAGCTTTCGCGCCACGACGGCCCCGCCCCAGAAGGCATGGGGCCGAAAAAAATCCAAACCCGAGAGGCTCCCATGCGCAAACCAACCCCCTCCTTCGCCCTGTCCATGCTGCCGCTGCTGATGGCGGGCGTATTCCAGACCGGGCACGCCCAGGCCGCCAGCGTCCGCTTCGCCACCTTCAACGCCTCCCTGAACCGGGATGCCAGCGGCCAGCTCCTGTCCGATCTGGCCAACCCGGCCGGCGCCGACTTCACCAGCACCGCGGGCAAGCGCATCCAGCAGGCCACCAACGTGGCCGAGATCATCCAGCGCGTGAACCCGGACGTGTTGCTGGTGAATGAGTTCGACTTCGACCACAACGGCACCCCCACCGCCTCCAGCACAGCCATGCCCCTGGGCTATTCCAGCGAGGCGGCTAAACGCTTCCAGGACAACTTCCTGTCCAGCGCCCACGGCAACGCGGTGCGCGGCACCTCCAGCGCCATCAACTTCGCCTACCGCTACACCCCCAACACCAACACCGGTCTGGCGTCAGGCTTCGACCTGAACAACAACGGCGCCATCAGCGGCGGCGACGACGCCTACGGCTTCGGCAACTATGCCGGCCAGTACGGCTTCACCATCTATTCCAAGTACCAGATCAAGAACGTGCGCAGCTTCCAGAACTTCCTGTGGAAGGACATGCCCGGCAATCTGCTCACCAACGACCCCAGCGCCGGCGCCAACAACCTGGCCAGCTACTACTCCCAGGACGAGATCAACGCCCTGCGCCTGTCCTCCAAGAACCATGTGGACATCACCCTGGACATCGGCGGCCAGGAGGTGCATTTCCTCGCCGCCCACCCCACCCCGCCCACCTTCGACGGCAGCGAGGACAAGAACGGCAAGCGCAACCACGACGAGATCCGTTTCCTGGCCGACTACATCAGCGGCGCCGACTACATGTACGACGACCAGGGCAACAGCGGCGGCCTGGCCGCGGGCGCCAAGATCGTCATTGCCGGCGACATGAACGCCGACCCCCTGGACGGCGATTCCCTCAACCATGCCATCAACCAACTCCTGAACAACCCGCTGATCAACACCAGCATCACCCCGGAGAGTGCCGGCGGCATCGCGGCGGCCAGCTACCCCAGCAACAACGGCAGCAGCAACGACGCGCACAACGGCGACCCCAAATACGACACCGCCGACTTCAACGACTTCGCCCCGGGCAACCTGCGGGTGGATTACGTGCTGCCCTCCGCCAACCTGGATATCACCGGGGCCGGCGTCTTCTGGCCGGTGGACAGCGACACCGCCAGCAACAACAACACCGGCGAGCTGTTCGATCTGGTGGGCACCTACCGCGACCAGAATCTTTACGCCAACCTGCCCAGCTCCGACCACAAGGCGGTGTGGGTGGACGTGAACATCACCCCGGTACCGGAACCTGAAACCTATGCCCTGATGCTGGCCGGCCTGGGATTAGTGGGCCTCGCCGCGCGCCGCCGCCGGGTGTGATGCGCGACACGCTG
>JBGSHR010000392.1:0-1686 GCA_041752155.1 Thiobacillaceae bacterium
CGATCTGCGCGCCCTGGCCGACTACTTCGAGGCGGTGGTGGCCGCCCTGCCCAAGCCGGACGCCAAGCTGGCCGCCAACTGGATCATGGGCGAGCTGTCCGGCGCCCTCAACAAGGCCGGCCTGGAGATCGAGGCCAGCCCCATCCCCGCCGCCGCCCTGGCCCAACTGCTGGCCCGCCTCCAGGACGGCACCCTGTCCGGCAAGCTGGCCAAGCAGGTGTTCGAGGTGCTGTGGACGGAAGGCGGCGAGTACGAAAATTCCGTGGACGCCATCATCGAGGCCAAGGGCCTGAAGCAGATGTCCGATTCCGGCGAACTGGAGACCATCATCGACACGGTGCTGGCCGCCAACGCCAAGTCCGTCGAGGAGTTCCGCGCCGGCAAGGACAAGGCCTTCAACGCCCTGGTGGGCCAGGTCATGAAGGCCAGCAAGGGCAAGGCCAACCCGGGCCAGGTGAACGACCTGCTCAAGGCCAAGTTGGCCGGTTGAACGCTCCTTAGAGACAAAAACGGCAACAGGCCCAACAGACCTGTTGCCGTCACCCTGAGCGGGGAGTTGACCGGCCTCAGGCCGGCTTCACGCCATCCTCCTGCGCAGGAAACTCAGCTTTCCCGACATGCCGGCCTCCAGAGCCCGACGCGGCATGGACGCCGCGACCGCCTCCTCGTCGGTGGGCGCCTCCTCGGGGGAGCGATCCACGTGGTACAGCACCACAACGATCAGCAGGCTGGCCGCCAGCATGTACACCGCGCCCAGGAGCCAGAACACGAACGGCACCGACAGATAGTAGCTGCGCATCCCCAGGCTGTAGTACCAGCCGCCCCGGTTGAGCAGGCGCGCCACGTAGGCCGGGCTGGCGGGAGAACCGGGGTGGCCGCCGCTGTTGATCAGGTAACCCACGTGGTTGTACATGCGGATGGCGAAAGAAAAGCAGAAGAAGGCGGCGAACATGTCCAGCAGCAGCGGGCTGAGCTTCATGAGATGCAGCATGGCCGCCGAGTCATGGGTGTCCACCGTATTGAGAATGCCGCCGGAACCGTCGGACTGGCTCAGGTTGAGCACACCGATGATCAGCAGGATCGCCGTGGAGGCCAGGAAGGTGGCCGCCATGGTGGAGTTGCGCAGGGTTTGCACCGCCAGGATGTCCTTGCTGCCGCTGGCCATGATGTTCTCCACCCAGGTCGAGCGGGCGGCGTTGTTGATGGCCTGGATGGTGTAGCGCGGGTTGCGGCGCAACTGCATCTGCAGGTACAGGTGGTATCCCACCAGCAGAGCAAGGCTGCCGGACAAGGCGAACAGATTGCTGTTCAGCATCTGGGCGATATCCGTCATAGCAGCGCGCTCCCCGGGTTTTCGCCCCGGCCGGCCAGATCGGCGCGGCGATGCCACCGGGCGGCCAGGGAGGCATCCGCGCTCAGGCCCAGGGCGCCCTGGGCATAAGCCTCGGCCAGGGCGTTCATGGCCACCGGGTTACCGTGGCTGGCCGCCTGTTGCAGCCAATAGCGGGCCCGCCGGAGATCGGCATTGACGCCCCAGGAACCGTCGCGATAGCGCATGGCGAGCTGGAACTGGGCCACGTTGTCGCCGCCTTCGGCGCGGTGCAGCAGGGCCGAGGCGGACTGGCTGCTCAGATCAAGCACCTGCATCAGGCGCTCCCCGGCGGAAACCGTCTGGCCCAGGCGGGC
>JBGSHR010000393.1:0-4837 GCA_041752155.1 Thiobacillaceae bacterium
GCCGTGCGCTGGCGAGCGCCCGGCGTGAAGCCGAGGACGCCTGTCTGACCCGGCTGCTGCCATCGAAGGGGGCCGGCGGACTGGATGACCTGTGCGGCGAGGTATTGCCGATCTGGAACCGCCAGATTGAAACCGCCCGCAGCCAGACCGAGACGTCCCTGGTCGACCTGACCACCTGCTTCGGCGATATCCATCAGCGCCTGGGGGCGGCACTGGGGCTGTACCAGAACAGCGGCAGCGGCGAAGCGGATGTCATGGCCATGCTGGAAAAGGGCCAGTGCGATTTGTCTAACATGCTCTCTTCGCTGCGCGCCGGCCTCCAGGCCAAACAAGAGATGCTTGATCGCATCCGTGAAGTGGCCCGGTTTTCCGATGAACTCAAGGCCATGGCCGGTTCGGTTTCGGCACTGGCCAACCAGACCAAGCTGGTGTCGCTCAACGCCGCCATCGAGGCGGCCTGGGCAGGCAAGGCAGGCCGTGGTTTCGCCGTGATCGCGGATGAAGTGCGCAAGCTGTCCACCCAGTCGGGGGAAACCGGAAAGCAAATCACCTCCCGCGTCGAGAGCGTGACCGAGGCGATCCATGGTGCCGTACAGATCGCGGAACATTATGCAGAGCAGGATGCCCGCGCCATGCAGGATTCCGAGCAACTCATCGAAGGGGTGCTCACCGTGTTCCGCGGTGCGGTGGAGCATCTGACCCAGGCAGCAACCCAATTCCAGCATGAAGGCCGGGCGGTGCAGGAGACGGTTTCCGGCGTCATCGTTTCCCTCCAGTTCCAGGACCGGGTCAGCCAGATTCTGTGCCAGACCATGGACGACATGGCGCGTCTGGAAGGCGTCCTGAACGAGAACCGTGAGCGTGAAGCTGGCGGGGACCCTGTCCCCCCCATTGACGTGGCAGCGTGGCTCGAGCAGCTCTCAAGTACCTACACGACGCTTGAGCAACAAGACAACCACCAGGGCATGCAAAGCAACGCGCCTGGCAAAGCAGCCGAAATCACTTTCTTTTAGGAGCAAAAATCATGGCCAAGACCATTCTGATCGTTGACGACTCGGCATCCGTTCGCCAGGTCGTGGGGCTGACCCTGAAGGGGGCCGGTTACGACGTCGTCGATGCGGTGGACGGCAAGGATGCGCTGACCAAACTGGACGGGCGCAAGCTGCATCTGGTCATCAGCGACGTCAACATGCCCAACATGGACGGCATTTCCTTCGTCAAGGAAATGAAGGCCAAGCCCGCCTACAAATTCACCCCCGTCATCATGCTCACCACCGAAGGCAGCGAGGCCAAGAAACGCGACGGCCAGATGGCCGGCGCCAAAGCCTGGGTGGTCAAACCGTTTCAGCCCGCCCAGATGCTGGACGCGGTGTCGAAGCTGATCCTGCCGTAAGCATTGGAGACACCCATGGAACTCAGCTGCGAACGCCACGAAAACCGTCTATGCCTGCATGCCGTCGGCGAAATGACCATCTATCACGCCGCCGAACTCAAGCCCGTCCTGCTGGGAGCGCTCGACCAGAGCGATGAAATCGAGATCAATCTCTCGGGCATCAGCGAGCTCGACACCAGCGGCGTGCAATTGCTCATGCTCATGAAGCGGGAGGCGGTGGCGACGGACAAGAAGCTGACGCTGTCCGGCCACAGCCCGGCGGTGCTCGACGTATTCGAGCTGCTGGGACTGGGCGGCTGGTTTGGCGATCCCCAAGTGCTGCCGACTAGCGCAACGGAAAGGAGGGCGGCATGAATCTTGATCTGGGCGATGCCCTGCAAACCTTCTTCGCGGAAAGCCGCAGCCTGCTCCAGGACATGGAGGCAGGCCTGTTGCGCCTGGAAAGCGCCCCGGACGATGCGGAAGCCATCAACGCCGTATTCCGTGCCGCCCACACCATCAAGGGCTCCTCCGGACTGTTCGGGCTGGACGACATCGTCGCCTTCACGCACAAGGCGGAAAATGTGCTGGACCGTGTGCGCAACAATGAACTGGCCCTGAGCGAAGGCCTGATCGGCCTGTTCCTGGGCTGCCGCGACCATATCGAACGGCTGCTGGACATCACGGCCGGCGCGGCGGAAATGGACGCCGACACCCGTCAGCAGGGCGAAGCGCTGGCATCCCAGCTGAGCCAGTGCATGGGGGAATCGGCCGCCACGATGCCGGTCGAGATGGAAGATCCGGTGCAAAGCCTGGGAGGGGGACAAATGACGGGCGATGCCTGGCATATCTCCCTGCGTTTCTGCCAGGACGTGCTGAAGAATGGCATGGACCCGCTGTCCTTCATCCGCTATCTCGGCACTCTGGGCGAGATCGTTCACCTCACCACCCTGGACGACGCCCTGCCGGCCGCAGACAGGATGGATCCGGAAAGCAGCTACCTGGGCTTTGAAATCCGGCTCCGGAGCGATGCCGACAAGGCCCGCATCGAAGGCGTGTTCGAATTCGTGCGCGACGACTGCCAGCTCTACATCCTGCCGCCGGGCAGCCGGGTGGCGGACTACGTCCATCTGATCGAGGTGCTGCCGGAAAACAGCACCCGCCTCGGCGAAATCCTGGTGGCATGCGGGGCGGTGACCCAGCGCGAACTCGACGAGTCGCTGGCCATCCAGGAAAGCGGAAGCACGCAGGAAAGCGTCCAGCCTCTGGGCGAGATTCTGGTGGAGCGCCAGGTCGTCCAGCCGGAACTGGTGGACGCGGCGCTCACCAAGCAGAAGGAGGCGCGCAACCGCCAGGCGCAGGAAGCCCGGTTCGTGCGGGTCCATGCCGACAAGCTGGACAGCCTCATCAACCTGGTGGGCGAACTGGTCATCGCCGGCGCCGGCGTCGGGCTGATGGCTGCGCGCAACAAGGATGGCGCCATGATGGAGTCGGTGTCCGGCATGGCCCGCCTGGTGGAGGATATCCGCGACGGCGCCATGCACCTGCGCATGGTGGAAATCGGCGAGACCTTCAACCGCTTCCGCCGCGTGGTGCGGGACGTCTCCAAGGAAATCGGCAAGGACATCGACCTGGTCATCGGCGGCGCGGAAACCGAGCTGGACAAGACCGTGGTGGACAAGATCGGCGACCCGCTCACCCATCTGGTGCGCAACGCCATGGATCACGGAATCGAATCCGCCGATGTGCGCCTGGCCCGCGGCAAGCCGGCAAAAGGCACGCTGCAGCTCAATGCCTATCACGAGTCCGGCGGCATCGTCATCGAAGTGCTGGACGACGGTGGCGGCCTCAACCGCGAGCGCATCCTGGCCAAGGCGCGGGACAAGGGTCTGATCCAGGCGGGCGACAACCTGGCCGACCGCGATGTGTGGAACCTGATTTTCGAACCCGGCTTTTCCACCGCCGAGCAGGTGAGCAACCTGTCCGGCCGCGGCGTCGGCATGGATGTGGTGCGGCGCAACATCGAGGCGCTGCGCGGCACGGTGGAGATCGAAAGCCGCGAGGGCGTGGGCTCCACCTTCCGTATCCGCCTGCCCCTCACCCTCGCCATCATCGACGGCTTTCTCATGGGGGTGGCCGAGAGCCACTACGTGGTGCCCCTCGACATGGTGCTGGAGTGCTTGGAACTGAGTGCCAGCGCCAGCCACAATGAGGGTTGCGACTATCTCAACCTGCGCGGCGAGGTCCTGCCGCTGCTGCGCGTGAAAGAACACTTCAACCTGAAAGGCCGTTCCAGCCGCCGCGAGAACGTCGTGGTGGTGACCTCTGCCGGGCGCAAGGCCGGCCTGGTGGTGGACGAGCTGAAGGGCGAATTTCAGGCGGTCATCAAGCCCCTGGGCACCCTGTTCGAACGGATCCGGGGCATCTCCGGCTCCACCATTCTGGGCTCGGGCGAAGTGGCCCTGGTACTGGATGTCCCCGCTTTGCAGGATGAGGCGGCCCGCGCCGGCTCATCCTGTGCGACGGCCTGACTTTTTACTGATTATTCGACGATAGGAGAGAAGCATGTTCAGCAATATGAAAATTGGTATGCGCCTGGCCCTCGGCTTCGGCCTGGTGGTCGCCCTCATGGCGATGATCGCTTTCCTGGGGATTACCCGCATGGCGAGTCTCAACGATGGCATCGACAAGATGGTGAACGACCGTTACCCGAAGACCGTCCTCGCCAATGATGTGATCGACAGCATCAACGTCATTGCCCGCGCCATGCGCAACACCCTGATCCTGGATGACAGCGCCGCAATCCAGAAGGAGTTGGACCGCATCGACGATTCCCGCAAGGTCATCAAGGAGCGCCTGGACAAGCTGGAGGCGACCATCTCGAGCGAAGAGGGCAAGAAGCAGCTGGCCAGCGTGAAGGAGGCGCGCGTCAAGTACGTGGCTGCCCAGGACCATTTTCTCAAGCTGGTCGAGGCCGGCAAGCAGGCCGAAGCCCGAACCTATCTGGTGGGTGAGGTCCGTGCCCTGCAGGGCGCCTATCTCGAGGCGGTGGCGAGCCTGATCAAGTACCAGGGCGAGCTGATGGAGCAGGCCGGCCAGGACGCCACCGATCTGTACCACGCTGCCCGCACGCTGATTTTCGCCATCGCGGCCGCGGCGCTGGTCATGGCGGCCCTGATCGGATTCTGGGTCACCCGCAGCATCACCCGGCCGGTGAACGAAGCCCTGGGTGTCGCCAACAAGCTGGCCGAGGGCGATCTCAATGTGCATATCGAGGTCAAGGGCCGTGACGAGACGGGCCAGTTGCTGGAGGCCATGAAGACCATGGTTGGCAAGCTGTCGCAGATTATCTCTGAAGTGCGTTCCGCTTCCGACAATCTATCGTCTGCCTCCGAGCAGGTGTCGTCCACGGCACAGTCTTTGTCGCAGGGTGCGAGCGAACAGGCGGCGTCGGTGGAAGAGACG
>JBGSHR010000394.1:0-4555 GCA_041752155.1 Thiobacillaceae bacterium
GTAAAGTGCCGCTGAACCTGAAAGACACCAAGATCGACATGCTGTCCGTGTCCGGTCACAAACTGCACGCGCCTAAGGGCATCGGCGTGCTCTATCTGAAGCGCGGTGTGCGTTTCCGTCCGCTGCTGCGCGGTGGTCATCAGGAGCGCGGTCGTCGTGCCGGTACCGAGAACACCACCTCCATCGTCGGCCTGGGCAAGGCTGCCGAGATGGCGATGGAAGCGATGCATCACGAGAACACCGAGGTGAAGCGCCTGCGCGACAAGTTGGAGGCCGGCATCCTGGCGAAGGTGCCGCGCTCCTTCCCCACCGGCGACCCCAGCAACCGCCTGCCCAACACCAGCAACATCGCCTTTGAATTCATCGAAGGCGAGGCCATCCTGCTGCTGTTGAACAAATTCGGCATCGCCGCGAGTTCAGGATCGGCCTGCACCTCCGGCTCCCTGGAACCCAGCCACGTGATGCGCGCCATGGGCATCCCCTACACCGCCGCCCACGGCACCATCCGCTTCTCCCTGTCGCGCTACACCACGGAAGAGGAAGTGGACCGGGTGATCCAGGTCACGCCGGAGATCATCGCCCAACTGCGCAAGCTCTCCCCCTACTGGGGCGAGAACGGCCCGGCGGATGAACCGGACAAGGCGTTTGCGCCGGTGTATGCCTAACCCCCCGCCGGGCTGGGCATCGGCCCGGCGGCCACATGGCAAGTCCTGCGCTTTTTGATCCGGCGCAGGAAAATCCCGTTTTGTCTCCGATAGGTCCGACTCGGCGTTCTATCCTGCGAGCCGGCTGACAGCGTGGCCCAAGGCGGCGAGGCTGGGACAGCCGCCACACGCGAAGGAGACATCACATGATCAAGATCTCACTCTGCTTGTTGCTGTCCGGCGGGCTATTGCTGGCTGCGCCGGCCCAGGCTGGCAACGTCGAGGCCGGCAAGGCCAAGGCCGAGGACTGCGTCGATTGCCACGGCGCCGACGGCAAGGGCGACGCGGACGATCCGGCCATCGCCGGCATGGCGGAAGACAAGTTCATCCAGGCCATGAAGGAGTACCAGTCCGGGCTCCGCACCAAGAGCAAGAAGATGATCAAGCAGGCCAAACGGCTGAGCGACGAGGACATCGCCGATCTCGCCGCCTACTACGCCACCTTGAAATAATCCCTCGCGCCGCGTCTGGGCCTGCCAGGGCGGCGCGCCACCACCACGCCTTTAACATTCGTGGTTCAGCATGGGTACATCAACGACCCTCCATTAGAAGGAGTAGTGACGACCATGTCTCGCGCCATCCCGCTTTTCAGTCTCCTCACCTTGTTGAACGCCGGCGCCTGGAGCGGCGACATACCACACGTGGACGGCTTCATCGGCGGGCAACCGGTGCGCTTCATCGTCGACACGGGCGCCTCCGAAGTGGTGATCCCGCAACAGCTGGCGACCCGACTGGGCATCCCCTTCGAACAAGGCGAACTGGCTCGCTACGAAACCGCCGGCGGCCCGGTGGACGGCCATCGCATCGTGCTGGAGTCCATCAAGATCGGCAACGTGGAGGCCCTGGGGGTGACCGCCCACATCCCGGCCCGGGACAACGGCCTGCGGGAAGCCTTGCTGGGCATGAGTTTCCTGAAAAACATCACCATGACGCTGCATAGCGGGACGGTGTCGTTTTCGCCCTGACGCCGCGCTTATCGCCCAGGCGGCCGCAAAAAAAACGCCGCCCGAAGGCGGCGGTCCGGGGCGAGGCTGACGCTTATCAGGCCTTGCGGCGGCGGGACATGAAGCCCACCAGACCCAGGCCGGCCAGCATCAAAGCGTAGGTTTCGGGCTCGGGTACCGGCGCCGTCAACACGATGAGCTGGGATTTTGGATTCAAGTCGAAGGGTACGTTGCTGCCGTCCTGGATCTGTTCGGCGACCAGATAGATGGTGCCCTTCTCGTCGACGGTCACGCCTTCGATGGCGTTATGCGGCAGTACATTGGAGAGGTCGAAGCTGCTGAGGACCTGGCCGTTGCGGTTCACCTCGACCAGACGCCGGGAACCCAGGCTCAGCACCAGCAGGTTGTCGGCCGCGGCCATGCCCGCGAGCGAGTCCACCGGCGAGAGCGTCTGCACATCCGACAGGGTCGACAGACCCATCAAGGTGGGATCGAACAACTGAGCCATGGTCGACACGCCACCCCCCGTGGGGGAGACACCGCTGCCACTCAGGACAGGGGGCAGACCGCCAGTTGCCGGCGCGAAGGTCAGCGTGCCGGCATAAATGTCCTCCGGGCTCTGCTGCTTGATCGTCACGAAGCTGCCGTCGCGCGGATCGTAGCTGATGCCCTCCATGCCGTTGTTGCCCACCGCCACGTTGCTGGTGGAGGCAAAATCATTGGCCAGGGTGACCACAGCGCCGGCGCTGTAGGTAAAGCGATAGGCATCCTGCAAGCGCTCTTCGCCAACCACCAGCACCCCGCCCCCCAGGTAGGTCAGGCCCTCGGTGTCGTGCTTGGTGCTGCCGGTGCCGGTCCAGTCGAAGGTCATGTTGCCCAGCGTCTGGCCGGTGAGCGAAATCTCGACCACGCCGGCGCCTTCGTCGCCGACGAAGAACAGGGTGCCGCGGTCGCGGGCGTAGGCCACCGCCGAGGCTTCCAGACCGGAAATGCCGCCGCTGGTGCCGTTAAGGATGTCGAGCCCATAGACGCCGCTGACACTGTAGTTGCCCAGATTGATCGAGGCGATGGGGCCTGCCGCGTGGGCCGAGATGCTGCCCGCCGCCGCGAAGGCAAGAACCAGTTGATTGAGTTTCATGATGAGTGTCATCCCCGATCAGCGCTGACGCTTGCGCGCAAAGGTGGCGACCAGGCCGAGGCCGGCCAGCATCAAGGCATAGGTTTCGGGTTCGGGAACGGCGGCGATGCTGCCGGGAGAGCCGATTTCGGCGGGATCATTCAGCGCCGCGAAGGCACCGTTGACGCCGACCACACTCAGTTGCGCGATGGGGCCGTTCAGACCGGCGGCATTGTCAAAGGTCTGCGCGGCGGTGGCTGCGCCGAAGCTGACGCTGGCCCGCAGAACGTTGGCAACATCAAAGATGTTCACGCCGTCGCTGTTGGTGCTGAGGCCGACGCCGCCGCCCATATAGTTGCCAATCTGGAGTCCGGCCGGCGCGTTGTCGCCGAACCAGGTGCTGAGAAAGGTGGCATTCGCCGAAGCGTCGCTTTCGATGAAGATCACCGATTCGCCGGCCGCGATGCTGGTCACGCCGGTCAACGCCGCGACGCCGGGGGTGGCGGAACTGTCGTCCATAGACCAGCCGGTGATGTCGACAGCGGCAGCGCCGGTGTTGGTGAGCTCGAACCAGTCCGCACCCACTGGTGAGTTGCCGCTGCTCCAGGAGGCGACTTCGGTGATCTTGATGTCGGCGGAAGCCTGGGCGGACAGGATCATAGCCAACAGGGCGGCAGACATGATGCTCGAGTGCTTGTTCATGGGAATTTCCTCGTAGGCGCAGTGAATCCAGGCACGAAGCCCGGGACGATAGATATCGAATCCTAGGAGCGACTGATGACGGTTATCGGCATGAACCCAACCCAAAAAATAAGCCAAACGGCTCATGGCTGGACGCGATGATTTTTGATAAGCGCGGCGTAACAGGCTCGCTCACCTTTCCCAGCAAGAAACAAGGTCAAGACGGCCTTGACCGAACGCCCTGTAGCAAACCCAACAATCTCTACGGTGCGTGCCGTTATGGACACGGAGTTGGGCGCCATTTGCATGCTTTAACCATGCAATAACAAAGACTTGCAACTGATTTTCAGCGTGGCATGGGGCTTGCATTTATCCCTGCAAGAGCCACTCCCCGTGAAGACGCTTGCAGCCATGAAGCCCCGCACCATCATCATCGACGACACCACCCTGCGCGACGGCGAACAGACAGCGGGCGTGGCCTTCACCCTGGCGGAGAAGCTGGACATCGCCCGGCGCCTGTCCGCCCTGGGGGTGCCGGAGCTGGAGGTGGGTATCCCGGCCATGGGCGAGGCGGAGCGGGACGGCATCCGCGCCGTGGCGGGCCTCGGGCTCAATTCCAAACTGGTGGCCTGGAGCCGCATGCGCGCCGAGGACGTCGAGGCCTGCCGCAATCTCAAGGTGGACCTGATCGACCTGTCCATCTCCGTGTCGGACATCCACATCGCCAAGAAGCTGCGCAAGGACCGGGCCTGGGTGCTGAACACCATCCGCGACATGGTGCCGCGCGCCCTGGATCTGGGCCTGGAGGTGATCGTCGGCTGCGAGGACGCCTCCCGCGCCGAACTGGATTTCCTGCTGCGCGTGGCCGAGACCGCCCAGGAAGCCGGCGCCCGGCGCCTGCGCTACGCCGACACCCTGGGGGTGATGGAGCCCTTCGGCGTGCATGAGGCCATCGCCACCCTGCGTTCCGTGGTGGACCTGGAACTGGAGATGCACGCCCACGACGACCTGGGCCTGGCCACCGCCAACACCCTGGCCGCCTGCCGCGCCGGCGCCACCCACGTCAACACCACGGTCAACGGCCTGGGCGAGCGGGCCGGCAACGCGCC
>JBGSHR010000395.1:0-12068 GCA_041752155.1 Thiobacillaceae bacterium
GCCCTGGTGGTGCTGGTGCTCTGGCCCCTGGTCGCCAGCGTGGTGGTGCGCTCCTTCAGCCGTCCCCTGGCCCAGGCGGTCCAGGCCGCCCACGCCATCGCCGCTTTCGATCTTTCCAAACCGGTGCCCCGGGCGGGACGGGACGAGGTGGGGGATCTGCTGGAACAGTTCGCCATCATGCGCAACAACCTCCAGGAGGGGGCGGCCATGATCAAGCAGAACACGCGCCGCCTGGACGGCGCGGCCCTCAGCCTGGTGCAGGCCAGCCGCATGGCCGCTCAGGCCGCCAACGATCAATCGGAGTCGTCCGCCGGCATGGCGGCCTCGGTGGAGCAACTGTCCGTCTCCATCGACCAGGTGGGCGAACATGCCAACGAGGCCAATGCCTACTCCCGCGCCTCCGGCGAGGCCTCCCGCGAGGGGGGGCGGGTGATCCACAACACCGCGGACGAGATCGGCCGCATCGCCGGGGCGGTGAATGGTTCCGCCATCGCCATCCGGGAGCTGGAGGCCTATTCCAGCGAGATCTCCGTCATCGTCGGCGTGATCAAGGACATCGCCGACCAGACCAACCTGCTGGCCTTGAACGCCGCCATCGAGGCGGCCCGGGCCGGGGAGCAGGGGCGCGGCTTCGCGGTGGTGGCGGACGAGGTGCGCAAGCTGGCGGAACGCACCGCCAAGTCCACCGAGCAGATCACCGCCATGATCGAGAAGGTGCAAAGCGGTTCCCACAAGGCCGTGGCGGAGATGGAAACGGGCGTGACCCAGGTCTCGGAAGGGGTCCGCCTGGCCCACCAGGCCGGGGACTCCATCACCGACATTCAGAACAAGTCGGCGCGGGTGCTGCAGGCGGTGGACGACATCAACCTGGCCCTCAAGGAGCAGGGCCTGGCGGCGCGGGAGATCGCCCAGAACGTGGAACGGGTGGCCCAGATGACCGAACAGGCCTCCAGCGCCAGCCAGCAGGTGTCCGGCGTGGCGGCGGAGGTGGCCGACCTGTCCGGCGAGATCAAGCGCCTGGCCGACATGTTCAAGATCTGAGGCGCGCGGGCACCCAAGAAACCCGTCCGATCCCGGCGCAATCAGAGCTGGTCGAGGATGCGCTGGCGCAGCTGCCGGTATTCCGCATCGTTGATCAGGCCCTTCCTGCGTAAGCTCTCGACGCGTTCGAGGCGTTCCGTGAAACCGGCGCTGGCCGGTGTGGCCTGGGACGGCGCGGCGGCGGCCGGCGGGCGATAGTCCGGGTCGCATTTGAGCTTGGCATGCACGTCCTTGGACAGGATGTAGTCGTTGACGTCGACGGCGTAGGGCTCGCAACCAGGCTTCTTGAACGACAGCTTGCCGTAATAGCGATAGGACAGGCCGACGAAGCCGGAGGGAAAGTGCTCCGCCGGGGCGATCTCCAGGGGCGTGGCGCCGAGCTCGAGGCTATTGGCGTAGGCCGTGGCGCCGACGGGGTCGGACACCAGCTTGATGCGATTGGTCTTCTCGCTGACCACCATGCTGCCGCAGCCACTCAGCAGAATTGCCGTCGCCAGTGCGACCGAGGCCGCCGGGATATGTCGTGTCTTCATGCCTTGTCTTCTCCACTCATCGAATTCGTCTAGAGGAAATGAAAAAAACCCCGCCGCTCAAGCGGTCGGGGTTGAATCAAGCTGATAGGTTTGCAGGGCTCAGAAGATCGCCGTCAGCTGCAGGCCGATCTTGTCGTCCACGCCCTGCAGGTTGAGGTTGGGACCGTTACATCCGGCGACACCGGAGTTGCACTGGAAGTCGCGCATTTCGTAGTTGAGGGTCAGCCGAGTCTTGGGGTTGAAGTGGTATTGCACCCCCAGCGTCCACTTGTCGAATTCGTGCTGGTCTGATGCCCCTTCCAGGCGGGTCATGGTGTCGTAGCGCAGGTCCAGTTCCCACTTGCTCTTCGGAATGTACCAACCCCCTTCCACGTACCAGCCGTTGGCCTTGGCGCTGGCCCCGTTGGTGGTGGCGAACGTGAAGCTGGGCTTGTCCGGCCCAACCCAGATCAAGCCGTCGGCAGTGATGTACTCGGCGGTGAAGCGGTAGGGCTTCTTCATGTACTTCAGGCCCAATCCGGCACGATTACGGTCATATTTGACCAGATTCGCCACAGCGTCGTTGGTGTTGTCCAACAGGCGGCTACCCCACTGGCCCCAGGTGAATAATTTCAGGCCTTCGGCCTTCGGTCCCTTGCCACCGTATTTTTTCTCCGCCGAGAAATACAGGTACTTGTCATATTCACCATCGCTATTGCTGAATTCCACTCCGTTGCCGTTGCCGATCATGGCAGCGTAAGACAGCTCCCAGTCTTTACCCACATTGAAGGCATCGAACACTTGGATACCTGTGTCACGGAAGGCACCCACCGGGCTGGTAAAGCCGTTGAGGCTGGTGCCCCCCTGCAGATGGGCCTCGTCCGGTGCCGCAATGTTTGCGGTATAGGCTTGGTTGGGGAAACGCTCCAGCAGCAGGCCGTTGGTGGCCTCGGTGAAGTTGATGTAGTCGAACACGTGGATGGCCTGCAAGCCTTCCTCGGCGCCGGGATACTTGAACAGGCCAGCGCGGACGCGGGCGCCCTTGAGATAGTTCAGGGTAATGCTGGCATCGGTCAGCCTGGCGAAGGCGCTGTTACCCGCCGTGATGCCGTTGTTGCCCATCTCCAGCAACAGGAAATAATTGATGTGGCTATCCAGGGGAAAACCCGTGCCGCGAACGCCTATACGGGCCCGGCTGATATTGAACCCGGACTGGGAGTCCAGATCGGGGCTGAGCAATTTGGGTGGTACATAGCAGTTGGTCTGGCCCGCGGCGCAGCCGGCAGGACCCGGGTTCGCGCTACTGAAGTCCTTCTGGTAGTCCATCTGCACGAAGCCCCAGACATTGGCGCGCGCGGAGGCGCCCGGATCTTCTGTGCCTTGCAGCATCAGCCAGTTGGCGGCCATCGCCGAGCCGGCGGCGCCGGCCAGGGCAAAGGCGCAGGCGGCGCCGAGTACGGTACGTTTGAACAGTTTCTTGCCTTGCATTTCCATTCCTCCTTGAGCGGGATCAAATCAGGGCCAACCGCCCTGCCAATCGGTTAAGCCGGCCGTAATGACCGTGTTGTGTCGTGGTCAGGGTTTGACGTAGATGTAGCCCTGCTTGACCAGCTCGCCGATGCGGACGATGCCGCCGGGCACCACCTTGGCGACGGGGTTCAGCTTGGGCGTTTCGCCGAGCAGCTTGGTCATGCCCTTGAGGGTGTTGCCGCAGGCGGAGAAACGGACGCCGCTCTGAGACAGGGAGTCCAGGCGCTGGGCGTTATCGTTGTCGGCGAACATGAGGCGCAGGCCGGGGCCGTAGGCCACGATCTCGACTTCCACCCCGCCCGGCGGGTAGGCCTCCAGCAGGTTGGCGGCGTTGTTCAGGATCAGGGTTTGTTTTTCCGGACTCATGTCGCTGATATGCAGGACGTACTTGTAGTCCGCCATGCTCGAATCCGCCGCCTGAACCGACGCGGGGCCGGCGAGGAACAGCAAGGAGGTGAAGGCCAGGGCCAGGGTGCGCAGGTAGCGGTACATCGACAGTCTCCTTTGGTTGCTGATGGTGAAATCCCGCCGTTTCCCAGGGCGCTGGAGATTTCGCAGGCAAGCCTCCGGCCTGACGAAAATCGCCAAAAATTGAACGCATCCGGGGTGGGGGTCTTGCCGACGACGGCGACTACGTCACCATCGTCTTTACGAACCTCGTCTTTACGAACCTCCAGCCGGGGCTGGAGGTGTGAAGCGGTTCGGGGTTTAGCCGCTAGTTCAAGGCTTCAAGTAGACGTAGCCTTCCCGGGCCTGGAGCTTGCCGATTTCGGCCACGCCGGAGGGCACCACCTGGGCCTCCATGATCACGGCGCCATCATCCAGATTGCGGCCCTTGAGGGTGTTGCGGCACACGTCGAAAGTGACGCCGCGGTTCTTCAGGCCGGCCACTTGGGGTTCGTAGGGGCCTTTGTCGTCCTGGGCTCCGTTGAGCAGGAAGTCGATGCCCTTGCCGTGGGTGACCACCACGATCTTGGCGTCGGGGCTGGCATTGAGGTGGTTATCGATGTTGCGCATGGCTACGCGGGCGACGCTGGCGTCGTTGACGTGGTAGACGACTTTTTCCTGCACGACCGCTTCTTGGGGCGGCGCGGCCTTGGTTTTCTTGGCCTTTAACGTTGTGCTTTTCTGAGGGGCTGTCTTTGTGGCCGTCGTGCTGGCCGAGTCGACAGCTTGGGCGACTGGCGCGGCGAGCATCGCGGCAAACAGGGCGGCGATCATGATGGATTGCATAGTCTTCTCCGGTTGTAATTGGGGACGGCCCGTCCGTCTCCCAGGTAAGACGATGCGCTTTCCGGAATTATTCCAAAAATATTTCTGGAATAATTTGAGCCCCTGCAGCGTCACATACGAAATAGCGAGGAGACGCAGGTGCACAACCCATTATCGATATTGGATTTTTCCGCCCGCCGGCGGTTCACGGCCCTGCGGCCGCGGCTCTACCGGCTGGCCTATGCCTGGTGCCACGACAGCCATCTGGCCGACGACCTGGCCCAGGATGCCCTGACCAAGGCCCTGGTGCGCCGAGGGCAGTTGCGGGAGGAGGAGGCCCTGGAGTCCTGGCTTTTTTCCATCCTCAACAATTGCTGGCGGGATCATCTGCGCGCCCGTCGCGAGTTTGCCGACGTGGATGACCTGGATGAGGTGATCCTGTCCACGGAACCCGGGCCGGAGCGGCTGTATGCCAGCCGCCAGACCACGGTCCGGGTGCGCGATGCCATCGCCTCCTTGCCCATGGCCCAGCGTCAGGTCATTACCCTGGTGGACATCGAGGAATGCAGTTATGCCGAAGTGTCGAGTGTGTTGAGCGTGCCGGTGGGAACGGTGATGAGCCGGCTATCCCGGGCGCGCCAGGCCCTGAAAGAAAAATTGTTGGCGGAGGAGGCGGGATGCCGGCCGATGCTGAGGAGGGTGAAATGAAAAATCCGTTGAACGAACCCATATCCCAGGAATATCTCAATGCCCTGGTGGATGGCGAGCTGACCAGCGCCGAGCGGGAGCGGGCCTATCGGCGTATCGGGGAAGACCCCGAATTCAAGGCCCGTGCCTGCGAGACCCGCACCTTGAAGGAGTTGGTGAAAGGGGGATATGCCGACTTGTCCGTGCCCGCCGCCGCCACTTCCTCGCGTGGCCGCCACTGGTGGCCCCAGGCTATGGCGGCCGTCCTGGTCCTGGCCCTGGGATTGGGAGGCGGTTGGTTGGCCCGGGGCAATCACGACCAGATGCCTCAAGTGGATCGCCTGGCCGGCTTGCCGAGCGGTTACCAGCCGGTTTCCATGACCACCCGGTCCGACCCGAACAAGGTGTTGTTGCACCTGGATTCCAATGAACCGGCGCGTCTGGAAGCGGTGCTGGATATGGCCGAGCGCTTGCTGGCGCAAGGGCGTGCCAACGCCCGGGTCGAGGTGGTGGTCAACAGTACCGGTCTGAACCTGCTGCGCCAGGATGCCTCCCTCTATCGAGAGCGGATCGAACGCCTGAGCGAGCAACATGCCAACCTGGCTTTCGTCGCCTGCGGCCAGGCCCTGGCACGGCTTAAACGCGAAGGGATCCAGGTGTCGCTGGTGCCGGAGGCCAGCGTGGCGACCAGCGCCATCAGCGAAATCCTCGGGCGCATGCGCGACGGCTGGGTCTATGTAAAGGTCTGAAGCCGGCAAGGTATCAAGTCCGATGCCGCCGCCCCGCTCGGGGCGGTTTGGCGTTTTTCCAAAACAATCTCCTGCTCAGGGTTCAGTTCGAGGCCGAACAGCCGTTATCCAGCACTACTTCCCACCAAAACAGTAAGGAGGAACGTCATGCTGGAGATCGGTCTTTATGGCTTGGGACGCATGGGCGGCAACATGGCTCGGCGTTTGTCGCGTGGCGGTGTCAGGGTTCGGGCCTATAACCGCAGTGTCACGGTGACGGAACAGCTGGCCGCGGAAGAAGCCAATGTGGTCACCTGCCACACCCTGGCCGAGTTGGCCCAGGGCCTGCCGACGCCGCGCATCGTCTGGCTCATGCTGCCCGCCGGCGCTGCTACTGACCAAGCCATCCAGGATCTTCTCCCGCATCTGGCGCCCGGCGATCTGCTGGTGGACGGGGCCAACGGCTTTTATCAGGCCGCCATGGGCCGGGCGGAACGCTTGAACACTCTGGGCATCCGTTTCGTCGACGTGGGCGTGTCCGGCGGCGTCTGGGGCCTGGCCAACGGCTACTGCCTGATGGCTGGCGGCGCCCAGGAAGACCTGGCGCGTCTGGAACCCTTCCTCAAGGTGCTGGCGCCGACGCCGGAAACCGGCTGGCTCCACGCCGGTCCGGTGGGCGCGGGCCACTTCACCAAGATGGTCCACAACGGTATCGAGTACGGCATGATGCAGGCCCTGGCCGAGGGCTTCGCCCTGATGAGCGCCAAGCAGGAATTCAACCTGGATCTGGCGGCCATCTCCGAACTCTGGCGCCACAGCTCGGTGGTACGCTCCTGGCTCCTGGATCTGACCAACGATTTCCTTCAGCACGACCAGAAACTGGAGGGCATCGCCCCGGTGGTGGCCGATTCCGGCGAGGGGCGCTGGACCGCCCTGGAGTCCGTCAACCTGGGCGTGCCCACGCCGGTGATGAGCATGGCCTTGATGGCCCGCTTCAGCAGCCAGGGCAAAGGCGATTTCGCCAACCAGATGCTGGCCATGATGCGCCAGGGCTTCGGCGGCCACGCCGTGCAGAAATAGGAGCGGCGCCATGTTCGATCAGGAAACCCCGCTACCCCCGTGCAACTTCGTCATCTTCGGCGCCACCGGCAACCTGGCCACCATCAAACTGCTGCCCGCCCTGTACCGTCTGGAACTGGCGGGCAAACTGCCGGACGGGCTCAATTTCGTCGCCTTTGCGCGCCGGGAGTGGGATGACGCCGGCTGGCGCGAGAACGTCAAGACCCTGCTGACGGAAAAGCTCAAGGCCAGCGGCGAGTCTCTGGAAAAATTCGCCAACCGCTTCGACTACCTGCGCGGCGATCTGGACGACCCGGAGGCCTACCTCCGCCTCAAGGAGGTATTGGCCAAGCCCAAGTTGGGGGTGTGTTCCAACGTGGTGTTCTACCTGGCCATCAAGCCCACCGACTTCTCGGCGGTGATCAAGAATCTGGACGGCGCCGGGCTTTCCAAGCCGCGCGGCCTGCACCGCATCGTCGTGGAAAAACCCTTTGGCATCGACATCGAATCGGCCCAGATGCTGAACCAGCTCCTGCACCGCTATTTCGATGAGAGCCAGGTGTTCCGCATCGACCACTACCTGGGCAAGGAAACGGTGCAGAACCTGCTGGTGTTCCGCTTCGCCAACACCCTGATCGAACCCCTGTGGAACCGCAACTTCATCGACCATGTGCAGATCACCGTGGCCGAGGACGTGGGCATCGAGAAGCGCGCCGACTACTACGACAAGGCCGGCGCCCTGCGCGACATGCTGCAGAACCACCTGATGCAGCTCCTCACCCTGGTGGCCATGGAGCCGCCCCCGGCCCTGGAGGCGGACGCCCTGCGCGACGAGAAGGTGAAAGTGTTGCGTTCCATCCGCCCCATCTCCAAACGCTCCATCCACGCCCATGCCTTCCGCGCCCAGTACAAGGCCGGCCAGTACCAGGGCAAGCAGGTGCCGGGCTATCAGGACGAAGCGGGCGTGGAGCCGGATTCCGTCACGGAAACCTTCGTCGCCGCCAAGTTCTACGTCGACAACTGGCGCTGGCGCGGCGTGCCGTTCTACCTGCGCACCGGCAAGCGTCTCAAGCAAGGCATGTCCATGATCGCCCTGCGCCTGCGCCATCCGCCCCAGCAGCTATTCCGCGAGACCCCCCTGGAGGTTCTGGAGCCCAACTGGATCGTGCTATCCATCCAGCCCGAGGAGAGCATGCACATGGAGATCCACGCCAAGCAGCCCGGCCTGGACATGAACACGCGCGTGGTCAAACTCAACGCCAGCTTCCGCAACCCGGACGAGAACCCCCTGGATGCCTACGAGGCCCTGTTGCTGGACGTGATCGAGGGCGATGGCACCCTGTTCATCCGCTTCGACGAGGTGGAATGGGCCTGGCGCGTGGTGGACCCGATCCTCAAATACTGGGCCCAGGAACGGGATTTCATCCACACCTACGCCGCCGGCGGCTGGGGCCCCATCGAGGCCAACCGGCTGTTCGACGGCGAGGATACCGAGTGGCGCAACGGGGTTTAAGACAGGCAGTCTGTTTGCGCCAAATCCGGAAAGAAATAACGGTGCCGGCACAGGGATGTCGCAGCGTCCGGTGTCACAGCTTCCGCGCGTTTTGCCTGACCGTGATGGACACGCCAGGCTCTCGCGTATTGCTAAGGAGACGAGCAGGGACGCAGCCCCGAAGTAGGTGGGTGGCCGAAGGAAAGCAAGATTACCCGACTGAAATAATCGGGAATATGGTCTAGGCTGGAATTGCCGAGACTGCTGGATATAACTGGTAGTTGCGGCTTGTCCGGAATGCACTTCTTGTTATCTGACAGGAGGACTGCCATGACTACACTGGTTCTTGCGCTTATCGCACTCGTATTGCTGCTAACGATATTCCTCATAGCGCGTAACGAGTATCACGTCGTCGGCATTGGCAAGGGTAAGAAGGGTAAGCAGCGGAAAGACATGCGAACCCCTCCCCATAGCCTTTACTCTCTCATGCTGCCTACTACGACGATCGACCATTCCTGAGGCCGTCTTTTGCTGAGGCGGCTTCCATTCGTTCGCTCGCTGATTGGCTGAATATCAATAAAGGCCACGGCCTGTTTCCTGGGACGCTACAGCTAGTAACGGTTGGCTGGGACAGCGGCCAAATTCTGCTGGTTGTGGTGTTTCACCTGACCGGCAGCCAAGGCCGAACATCGGTCAGGAACCCGGGCACGAAGATCGAGAAAGGTTTTATCTCTGTTCTCGCGCCTGGCGTGCGGAGAGTGCCTGAAACGACTCCGGTCCTGGGCTGGTGGCCGGTTTCTCCACCAGGATAAGCGTCAGCGTTCAAACCGGCGGAAGCTTCAATGGCCCGCGTCGGGCACGAACTTCAACACGTTGCCGTTGATGCAGTAGCGCTTGTGGGTCGGCGCTGGGCCGTCGTCGAAGACGTGGCCCAGGTGGATGCCGGAGCTGGCGCTGCGTACCTCGACGCGCTTCATGCCGTAGCTCACGTCTTCATGCAAGGTGACGGCGCCCGGCAGAGGATCGAAGAAGCTGGGCCAGCCGGTGCCGCTTTCGAACTTGGTGTTGCTGCGGAATAGGGCCGCGCCGGTGATCGGGTCGACAAACTTGCCGGGGCGTTTTTCATCCAGATTTGAGCCGGTGAAGGCGCGTTCGGTGCCCTGCTCGAAGGCGATCCTCTGCTGATCGGGCGTGAGCAGTTGAAATCCCAGCCATTTCCAGAAGCGCGGTTTTTCGCCGTTGTAGCCGGTATAGCGCGACACCTCCTGGCCTTTCTCGAACAGCACGATGGTGGGGGTGGCGAACAAGCCCTTGGCCAGCTTCCAGCCGGTGGGGGCGTTGGGGTTGAGGGTGCTGGTCACCGGGACTTCGGATTGCCAGTGGCTGAGGATGTCGGCCTCGAATTCCTTGCAGAAGGCGCAGTGTTCCGCCTCGAACACCACCAGTTGGCGCTTGAAGTCGAGGGCCTTGCCATCCAGGCGCGGCGCGGCCGGCGGGTCCGCCAGGGTGCTCCGGTTCGCTCCCGGGTACTTCACGCCGATGCCTCCCAGGCCGCAATAGCCCTGGGGATTTTTCTTGAGGTAGTCCTGGTGGTACTCCTCGGCGGGGTGGTAGTTCTTCAGCGGGGCGATTTCGGTCGTGATCGCGCCGAAGCCGCCTTGGGTCAGCGCTTTTTGATAGATGGCCCGGGTTTTCAGGGCGATATCCGTTTGCGAGGCGTCGTGGGCGTAGATGGCGCTGCGGTAATTGGTGCCGACGTCGTTGCCCTGGCGATCGCCCTGGGTCGGGTTGTGGCTTTCCCAGAATCGGATCAGCACGGTTTCCAGGTCGACCTTCATGGGGTCGAAGGTCACCTTCACCACTTCGGCATGGTTGCGTTTCGTCGTCTTGCCGGCGCGCACGGCCCGTTCGTGGGCGAGGATGGCTTCGTAGCTGCCTTCGATGTCGCCGTTGGCATAACCGCTTTCCACGTCGACCACGCCCGGTATCGCCGACATGCGTTTTTCCGCGCCCCAGAAGCAGCCCATGCCCAGCACGATGGAGTCGAGTTGCGCGCCGGCGGGGCTCGCTTCCCTCTTGGCCATGGAAACGGATTTGTCTTCGGCGCAGGCGCTGACCAGGAAACCCAGGCCGAGGGCCAGGAAGATGCCTAGAAGCGTTCGATTGGTAACCATGTTCGTATCCTTGCGAAGAGTGTTCAGGCCCCGGGTTTGAGGTCCTGGGTTTGAGGTCCTGGGCTTGAGGCCCCGGGGTTGAGGCCCTGGAGCTCGGGCCGTGGCGTTCAGGCCGAGGTGCTGACCAAGCCGCCGACGCGCTCGCCCAGGATGTTGACGGTCTCGCCGCCGGCCTGGGGAGCAGTCCCCGACTGGTTGGACTTGTCGGGCTTCGGTTCGGTGCCGCGCAAGCGGTCCTGGGCCTTCATCGCCAATTCTTCGGCGTACTGGGTCGCGACGTTGCGGGAGTCGCTGGAAGAACAGGAATTGATCGCCATGGTGGGCTCCTTGAAAGGCTTCGGTTATGGACATGCAGCTTGGCTACAGCCCTATCTTGCGCGAAATCGAGGGCCATAAAAGTCACGTTTCTATAACAAGCGAGGCGGGCGGTCTGCGGTGGAGATCGCCGCTCTCGCCTGTCCGGCACGCAATAAAAAACGAGTGGCGGCGAGCCGTGTCGATTCTGCCCGGGCTGTTTCGTCGTGGAGGTAAGGGCATGCGCGGCCGTCCGATCGCGACAGGGGGCCCGGTCATCCAAGCGAAACCACGAGGAGGAACCATGCGCTACATGATCATCGTCAAAGCAACCCGGGACTCGGAAGCCGGCGTCATGCCGGAGGAAGGGCTGATGGCCCTGATGGCGGCGTACCACGAAGAACTGGTGAAGGCGGGGGCGCTGCTGGACGCCAGCGGCCTGCATCCCAGCGCCAAAGGCTGGCGCGTCCATTACGACGGCGCGACCCGCACCGTGATCGACGGGCCGTTCGCCGAGAGCAAGGAGCTGATCGCCGGCTACACCCTGATCCAGGTGAAATCCCGCGCGGAGGCCATGGAGTGGGCGCGGCGCTTTCCCAATCCGGCCGGGGAGGGCAAGCCGGCGGAGATCGAGGTGCGTCAGCTGTTCGAGCTGGAGGACTTCGCCCCCGGCGAGGCGGTGGAGCGCTTCCGCGACATGGGCGTGGGAACCAGGTAAGCCACGCCGCAATCCCAATTCAACCGGAGAGATGAACATGAACAAAGCCCAGAAGACCCAAACCCAGATGACTCAATCCCCGGTGCAACCCATCCCCGACGGGATGCGCACCATCACCCCTCATCTGGTCTGCCGGGACGCCAGCGCCGCCATCGCGTTCTACCAGCAGGCCTTCGGCGCCGTGGAGCTGGCGCGCCTGCCCGGCCCGGATGGCAAGCTCCTGCATGCCATGGTGCGTATCGGCGACTCCAACCTGATGCTGGTGGACGAATACCCCGACTGGGGCTCGCTCGGCCCCCAGGCGCTGAAGGGCTCGCCAGTGACCATCCACCTCTATGTGGAGGACGTGGACGCGGCGGTGGCCCGCGCGGTGGCGGCCGGGGCCCGGGTCACCTTGCCGATTGCCGACATGTTCTGGGGCGACCGCTACGGTCAACTCGAAGACCCGTTCGGCCATCACTGGTCGGTCGCCACCCATACCCGCGACGTCAGCCCCGAGGAACTTCAGACCGAAATGGAGAAGCAATGCGCCGGTTGAACCGGGCATGCGCATGGGGCGGGCCATTCTGCTTGGGTGGCCGATGCCGCAGACCGGCGCAGCGCCGTCGACCGGGCGCGCGG
>JBGSHR010000396.1:0-1900 GCA_041752155.1 Thiobacillaceae bacterium
TCATCACCAGCAGGCGTTCCACCCCCATGGCGAAGCCGCAGGCGGGAGCGGGCTTGCCGCCCAACTGGGCCACCAAGCCGTCGTAACGGCCGCCGGCGCACACCGTGCCCTGGGCGCCCAGGCGGTCGGTGATCCATTCGAACACGGTGTAGTTGTAGTAGTCGAGCCCCCGCACCAGGCGCGGATTCACCCGGTAGGCGATGCCGGCATCGTCCAGGCCCTGCTTCACCGCCTCGAAGTGTTTCAGTGCCGCCTCGTCCAGCTCGTCCATGAGCTGGGGGGCCGCCTCCACCAGGGGCTGCATGAGGGGATTCTTGGTATCCAGGATGCGCAGGGGGTTGCTGTGCAGGCGCCGCTTGGCATCCTCGTCCAGCTGGTCGAGATGGGATTCGAAGTAGGCGATGAGCTTGGCGCGATGCCGGGCGCGGCACTCCGCCCCGCCCAGGCTGTTGATCTCCAGCTGGATGTGCTCGGCCAGGCCGAGCTGTTTCCACAGGCGCGCGGTCATGAGCAAATGTTCTATATCCAGCTCCGGTCCGGCGAAGCCCAGGGCTTCGATGCCCACCTGGTGGAACTGGCGGTAGCGGCCCTTCTGGGGGCGCTCGTGGCGGAACATGGGGCCCTGGTACCAGAGCCGCTTGCCGCCGTCGTACAGCAGGTTGTGCTCGATAGCCGCGCGCACGCAGGAAGCGGTGCCCTCCGGGCGCAGGGTCAGAGACTCGCCGTTCAGTTCGTCGACGAAGGTGTACATCTCCTTTTCGACGATGTCCGTCACCTCGCCGATGGCGCGCTTGAACAGGGCGGTGTGCTCGAGGATGGGGGTGCGCAGCTCGCGGTAGCCATAGCCGGCCAGCCAGCCACGCACGGTGCCCTCGAAATGGCCCCACAACGGGGAATCCGCCGGCAGGATGTCGTTCATGCCGCGCACGGCGCGGAGTTGGTTGCTCATGTTTTTCTAACTTTTTTAACCACAGAGACACAGAGACATAGGGGAAAAGCGAAAAACAAGGTGCTTGGCCGTTTTTCTCTGTGTCTCTGTGTCTCTGTGGTGAATCATGGTTTCGCACCATAGGTGCGTTGCACGTAATCCTCGACGATGACCTGGAATTCCTCGGCGATGCGATCGCCCTTGAGGGTGACGGTCTTCTCGCCATCCACGTACACCGGCGCCACCGGGGTTTCGTTGGTGCCCGGCAGGCTGATGCCGACATTGGCGTGCTTAGACTCGCCCGGGCCGTTCACCACGCAGCCCATCACCGCCACGCTCATGGTCTCGACGCCGGGATATTGGCCGCGCCAGATCGGCATCTGGGCGCGCAGCCAGTTCTGTATCTTCTGGGCCAGGTCCTGGAACACCGTACTGGTGGTGCGGCCGCAACCGGGGCAGGCGGTGACCAGGGGCGTGAAAGAGCGGATGCCCATGGTTTGCAGGATCTCCTGGGCCACCTGGACCTCCAGGGTGCGGGGCTCGTCCGGGGCCGGCGTGAGGGAGACGCGGATGGTGTCGCCGATGCCTTCCTGAAGCAGGATGGACAGGGCCGCGGTGGAGGCGACGATGCCCTTGCTGCCCAGACCGGCCTCGGTCAGGCCCAGATGCAGGGCATAGTCGCTGCGGGAGGCCAGGTCGCGATAGACCTTGATCAGGTCCTGCACGCCGGACAGCTTGCAGGACAGGATGATGCGGTCGCCGGCCAGGCCCAGTTCCTCGGCCCGGGCCGCAGACTCCAAGGCGGAGGCGATGAGGGCGTGGCGCATCACCGCGTCCGGCTCCTGGGGTTTCGCCCGCTGGGCGTTCTCGTCCATCATGCGCGCCAGCAACTCCTGGTCCAGACTGCCCCAGTTGACGCCGATGCGCACCGCCTTGCCGTAGCGCACCGCCGCCTCCACCAGGGCGGCGAAC
>JBGSHR010000397.1:0-3023 GCA_041752155.1 Thiobacillaceae bacterium
GCGCGACCTCTCCCCCACCCCGGTGCTGGACGTCATCGAGGCCGGCGCCCTGGCCGCCCTGGCCGCCAGCAAGACCCGGCGCATCGGCGTCATCGGCACCCCCACCACCATCAACAGCAACGCCTACGCCCGCGCCATCCACAACATCGAACCCGACGCCCGGCTCACCTCCCAGGCCTGCGCCCTGCTGGTCCCCCTGGTGGAGGAAGGCTGGCTCGACCATCCCGTGACCCGCCTCACCGCCCAGGAATACCTGAAGCCGGTGCTGGCGGAACACATCGACAGCCTAGTGCTGGGCTGCACCCACTATCCCCTGCTCAAACCCCTGCTCCAGGACGTGGCCGGCCCCGACGTGGTCCTGGTGGACTCCGCGGACGCCATGGCCGAGCAGACCGCCGCCCTGCTCACCGAGATGAACCTGCACAACCCCGATCGCACGCCCCCCGATTACCACTTCTGGGTCACCGACGTGCCCCTGCGCTTCCAGACCATAGGCGAACGCTTCCTCGGGCGCTCCCTGTCCAACGTGCATGTGGTGAACTGGTAAACCCCGAGGGGTCCCCAAGCGTTATTGATTGTGAAGTTGGCGACGTGGGGGCGTTTATTGACAATCGTCATTAAGCAATCCGCCGATTCGCCTATAGTTCGAACCAGATTTTTTTAACCAAGGAAGGAAACCCGCATGAAGACCCTGACCGCTATCGCCCTCGCCGCCTCCCTGGCCATTTCCGGCAGCGCCCTGGCCAGCGCCGACCTGGCCGCCAAGCACAAGTGCACCACCTGCCATGACATGACCGCGAAGAAGATGGGCCCCACCTGGAAGGACATCGCCGCCAAGAACAAAGGCGTGAAAGATGCTGAAAAGGCCCTGGCCACCACCATCGCCAAGGGCAGCAAAGGCAAGTACGGCAAGATCCCCATGCCGCCCCAAGCCAAGGCCGCGGCTGACGCGCCCGCCCTGGCGAAATGGATTCTGGCCCAGTAAAACACCGCAACTGCAGCAAACAAAAACGCGGGCATGGCCCGCGTTTTTGTTTTGTTAAGGGGGGTGGCGGAAGCGGTGAGATTCGAACTCACGAACGGTTGCCCGTTGCCGGTTTTCAAGACCGGTGCAATCGACCACTCTGCCACGCTTCCGAATATTCAAGGCTGGTGCCCTACCCGCGGCCATACCTCAAAATCAGAGGCTCCCCGCCGTCACTCGGACACCGCCCGAGTGGCGCGCATTCTAACCCAGCATCGCGCTCCAGCTACTTCAGATGCTGCTCAAGCACCATGAGACTCAAGCCCGAGACCCGACGATCAGCGGGCAAGCAGCAATGCCACGCCGAGCACCGCAAGCACACCGACAAAAACGACCGCCCCCGACAGCCAAAAAAGCCGAACCCGGTTGGCCTCCGCGCGCTTTATCAACGCGGTGTTCTGGTCGGCCAACTCCTTGATCAGTGCGGAGGAGGCCAGCATCTGATCGTGCAGTTCCGAGGCTGTCTTTTCAAGCGCGGCGAGTCGAGCTTGAAGCTGGGCAACGGCCTCGGTTTCCAGCGAGAGCCCGCTTGGTTTTGCTTCCGTTGGAGCCTGAACAGGCGGCGGCTTTCTTGCCACGGCGTTCCATAATTTCTTCGCCCCATCTGCCACGGCTGGCGCCGTCGCAATGACATCGACCCAGGGGACCGTTTTTAGCAGAGCAATCCAGCCGATAGCCATGGAACAACCTTTCGAAGTAGAGAGCGACTTAACGTGCTAGCTCGGGGGATGTGAAGCCGGCTTGCCGGCGTAAGTACCTCTCTGGAGCGGCGGGTTAGGGCCCATTTTTCGATACGATGTTTGGTGATGTTTCATTTGATGCAACCGCTCTTGAGGCAAGAACTTGGGCATGCAGATCAACCGGAAGCAGCATATGCAGAAGCTCCATTGAGGGCGGAAATCGGCCAGCGGCCACCGCCTTTTTTAGGAAGACCGTGCTCAATTATCCAAGCTTCGGCTAGGTGTTGAACGGGAGTATCAGCCATGGCGTATGCGCTCTAACGTAAATTGCACGGTGCAACCGCCGCACAACAAGTCATGCCTTGCCGTAGATCACGCATGATGGCACGGCATCCCCTTTGTTATTCCCATAAGGGAGCTGTCATGACGGCACCGAGTGACGACAAACCAGGCCCCCAGCCCCCGCTTGTTGGATGAGCTCCGCCATCGAATTCGGACCAAGCACTCCAGCACCAGGGCGGAGAAATCCTACACCCGCAGGCTTTATCCTTTCACCCTGTACCATCGCAAACGCCATCCGCACCGTCCAAGCACAACCAGGCCATGCCGATATGTCCATCCCCATGCATCCCACCCACACCCTGAACAAGGACAGGCGTGGCGTGACAAGCCCCTTGGATCACTGACCCATGACCTGGGACCTGTTCTGCACCGTCATCGACAACTACGGCGACATCGGCGTCACCTGGCGCCTGGCGCGCCAATTGGCGTCGGAGCACGGCATCCCGGTGCGCCTGTGGGTGGACGATCTGGCGGCCTTCCGGCGCATCCAGCCGGACATCGATCCCGCATTGGACACGCAGCACCTGGCCGGCGTGGAGGTGCGTCGCTGGACCCAGCCGCTGCCCGAGGCGGTCCCGGGCGAGGTGGTGATCGAGGCCCTGGCCTGCCATCTGCCGGATGAATTCGTGGCGCGCATGGCAGTACGTGAACCCAAGCCGGTCTGGCTGAATCTGGAATACCTGACGGCGGAGGATTGGGGGGCGGGCGTGCATGGCCTGCCCTCGCCCCACCCGCGGCTACCCCTGACCAAGTATTTCTTCATGCCCGGCTATACGGCAGATAGCGGCGGGCTCACCCGGGAGCGCTGGCTGTTTGCGCAACGGGATACCTTCCAGACGGAGGGACCGGCGCGCGCCGCGTTCTGGGCCGGCCTGGACCTGCCGGCGGAACAGGACGATGAGTTGCGCCTATCCTTGTTCAGCTACGACAACCGGGCCATCCCGGGGCTGCTCCAGGCCTGGAGCAGCCCCGGGATG
>JBGSHR010000398.1:0-10957 GCA_041752155.1 Thiobacillaceae bacterium
AGGCGGCCAGGGCGAGCAGGCCCAGCATGAGCAGGCTGGCGACCCACAGGGCCGCCAGCCAGTCCGGCGGCAGGCCGTAGAGGGGCAGGCCCACCAGGAAGGTGATGGCGATCAGCCAGGGGGCGTAGTGCAGCCCGTAAAGCAGCAGGAAGGCCAGGGACAGGCCGGTGGGCGGCGTCCAGGGCGCCAGGGCCAGGGGCAGGATGGTCTGGGGGTTGCTGATGGCATCCAGCACCATGCTGCCGAGGGCGTAGGCAAGCAGGACTTTCCAGGAGAGGGCGGGCATGGGCGATCGTGTGGGAAGACTTGCCAAGCTTACCGCCATCTTGCCCGAATGGCAGTCCGCGCACCGCGCCAGGCGCCAGCCAGGGCGACCCACATGGCGTCTTCTGCTATCTTGCCGGCCCACTCTCGAGCAGGCTGGCAACCCATGGAAATCTGGATCATTTGGCTGAATCGTTTGCTTTTTCTCGGTATTTTTCTGATGGCCGGGGGCATGTTGTTCCGCGCCTGGCGCATCTCGGTGCGCAAGGATCTGCGCCATGTGGCCGACTGGCGTGGGCGGCGTTTTCCCGACCCGGAGCGCTGGGCGGCGGCGGTGTTGGCCATCAATCTGGTCGGCGGCGGCCTCCTGCTGAGCATCGGCGTCGCCGTGCTGCCGGCGGGCCTGCCCCCTCCGCTGTGGACCGGGTTGGCGGCCTTGGTGCTGTGGAGTTATTACTTCCTGTTGCGGGTCATCGCCAACCGGGCAAAGCGCTGAGGCGGTGCCGGCCCGCCGAGCGTGTTACATAAAAATTACGCTACACTCCCCGGCGCAATCACCGAGGCGCAGGGTGGGGAAGCCGCAGCGCTTGGGTGATGTGCCACTCTGACAATGAACTCTGCGAATTAGGAGACGCTCACCATGTCGAAACCCCTTAATTTTGATCCCAAGGCCTACTGGCAGGCGACCATCCGGCTGCTTGTGGCCACGCTGATCATCTGGTTCGTCGTGTCCTTCGGGGCCGGCATCCTGTTCCGCGATGCCTTGGACGGCATCCATCTGGGCGGCTATCCCCTGGGCTTCTGGTTCGCCCAGCAAGGTTCCATCTTCGTCTTTGTCGGCCTGATCTTCTGGTATGCCTCGCGCATGGACAAGATCGACCGTCAGCACGACGTCCACGAAGAATAAATAAAGCCACGCTCAGGAGACTTTCAATGGATCTGAAAACACTCACCTTCATCGTAGTGGGCCTGTCGTTCGCCCTCTACATCGGTGTCGCCATCTGGGCGCGCGCGGGCACCACCAAGGAGTTCTACGTGGCGGGCGGCGGCGTGCACCCCATCGTCAACGGCATGGCCACGGCGGCCGACTGGATGTCCGCCGCCTCCTTCATCTCCATGGCGGGCCTCATCGCCTTCCTGGGATACGGCGGTTCCGTGTACCTGATGGGCTGGACCGGCGGCTATGTGCTGCTGGCGGTATTGCTGGCCCCCTACCTGCGCAAGTTCGGCAAGTTCACCGTGCCCGAGTTCATCGGCGACCGCTACTACTCCAACGCGGCGCGCATCGTGGCGGTGATCTGTCTGATCTTCATCTCCTTCACCTATGTGGCGGGCCAGATGCGCGGCGTCGGCATCGTCTTCTCCCGCTTCCTGGAGGTGGACATCGTCACCGGCCTGATGGTGGGCATGGGCTTGGTGTTCTTCTACGCCGTGCTGGGCGGCATGAAGGGCATCACCTACACCCAGGTGGCCCAGTACTGCGTGCTGATCTTCGCCTACACCATTCCCGCCGTGTTCATCTCCCTGCAGATCACCGGCATGCCTATCCCGCAGCTGGGTCTGGGCGGCCATATGGGGGATCTGGGCTTCCTGCCGAAACTGGACAAGGTGGTGACCGACCTGGGCTTCGCGGCCTACACCTCGGGGGACAAGTCGATGATCGACGTGTTCTGCATCACCCTGGCGCTGATGGCGGGTACCGCCGGTTTGCCCCACGTGATCGTGCGCTTCTTCACCGTGCCCAAGGTGCATGACGCCCGCGTCTCCGCCGGCTGGGCCCTGGTGTTCATCGCCATCCTCTACACCACCGCTCCCGCCGTCGGCGCCATGGCCCGCTACAACCTGCACACCACGGTGAATACCGCCCTGGCCAGCGGCGGCGACGTGTTCGCCCCCGAGGCCAGCATTCAGGGCGAGTCTCGTCCCGACTGGATGAAGCGTTGGGAGAAAACCGGCCTGATCCAGTGGGAAGACAAGAACGGCGACGGCCGCATCCAGTACTACAACGAGAAGAGCAAGAACGCCGACTTCCTGGCTAAGGCCGAGGCCGCCGGCTGGAAGGGCAACGAGCTCGGTTCCAAGGCCAAGGATGGCAGTTTCGACGGCAAGGTGGACCGGGACATCATGGTGCTGGCCAATCCGGAGATCGCCGGTCTGCCCAACTGGGTGATCGCCCTGGTGGCCGCCGGTGGTATCGCCGCCGCGCTGTCCACCGCCGCCGGCCTCCTGCTGGTGATCTCCGCCTCCATCTCCCACGACCTGCTCAAGGGTGTGTTCGCCAAGAACATCTCCGAGAAGACCGAGCTGCTATCGGGGCGTATCGCCGCCGCCGTGGCGGTGTGCGTGGCCGGTTACCTGGGCTACAACCCCCCAGGGTTTGTGGCCGAGGTGGTGGCCTTCGCCTTCGGTCTGGCTTGCGCCTCCTTGTTCCCCACCATCGTCCTGGGCATCTTCAACAAGAAGATGAACATGGAAGGCGCCATCGCCGGCATGCTCACCGGCCTGGTCTTCACCATGGGCTATATCGTCTACTTCAAGGGCATCTTCATCGAGCCGATGGCCAAGAACGAGGCGGCCAACTGGCTGTTCGGCATCTCGCCGGAAGGTATCGGCGTGGTGGGGGCCATCCTCAACGTGACGGTGGCCTACATCGTCTCCAAGATGACCGCCCCGTGCCCGGATCATATCCAGCACCTGGTGGAAGGCATCCGCTATCCGCGCGGCGCCGGCACCGCTCAGTCCCACTGAGCGCGCTCCGGCCACGCTAACGCCCCGCCGGCATCGGCGGGGCCATGCAGCGATGCTAGCCGATCCCCGCCCGCGTAAGCCGGCGGGGATTTTTTCGTTCAACTTATAACTAATGGCATATCCTGCTAAGCTCCTCCGGCAAGCGCGCTCGCCTCTGATTCCTACCTTGATCCGTCCACCCGCCAAACCATTTTCATGGTCATTTTTCGAGGCCTACGTCGCCCTGGCGGGCATGCTTGTAGCCCTCTCTCTGGGCGCCCAGGCGGCTTGCGCGGCGGCTCCCGCCCGAACGCTGCAGGTCGGCGTGCTCTACTGGTCCATGAACATTCCCGGCCAGGTGGCCATGCGCCATGGCTTGGAGGCGGAAGCGACACGCATCAATCGCTCCGCGGCGAAAGGCGCTCCACGGGTGGCATTGGTGTCCCGGGTGGCCGGTGACGGGCCGGAAGGCATCCAGCGCCAGATCAGCCAGATGCATGAACTGGTGCGCATGAAACCGGACGTCATCATCGTCCAGCCCACCGACAACGCCGCCCTGGCCGAGCCGCTGCGGGCGGCCAACCGCCTGGGCATCCCGGTGGTGGCTTACGACCAGTACATCCGCGGCGGCAAGCTGGCGGCCTACGTCACTTCCGACAATCGCCAGGCCGGCTATCTGGACGGCGAGTACCTGGCCGCCCTGTATCCCGACGACCGCTCCATTCGCCTGATCCTGGTGGAGTACCCCCATGTGTCTTCCACGGTGGAACGCCTGAACGGCTTTCTCGATGGCCTCAAGGATCAGGGTCAGTCCTACCGCGTGCTCAAGAGCTACAAGGCGGTGCAGCCGGCGGAAGGCCGCGCCGCCGGCCGGTCCATCCTGCGCGACTTCCCCCAGATAGGCAGCGTGGATGCCATCTTCGCCGTCAACGATGGCGGTGCCCTGAGCCTGGTGGATGTGCTCGCCCGGGCCGGGCGCAAAGAGATCGTCGTGGCCAGCATCGACGGCGACCCCCAGTCGGTGAAAAACATCCGGGCCCACCGCCTGGCGCGCATCGATACGGCGCAATTCTGCGGTCCTCTGGGGGCCGAAGCGATGAAGGCGGCCTACGCGGTAGCCATGGGACAGCCCGTGGCCAGGCATGCGTTGGTGCCGGTCTTCCCCATTACCGCCGAGACCCTGGGGCGTTATCCGGGCTGGCTCGGCCCGATTCCCGCCGCCTTCCAAAAACCCTGGAAGGCCCGTGAACCGATGTGGAAGGGCCAAATGCAGGAGCCCCTGTGAGCTGGTTCTCCTTTCGCGCCACCAAGGATCTCCTCTCCTTCGCCGACGTCGATCGCCGCCTGGCCCTCGCCTTCGGCGGCGTGATACTGGCCCTGACGGTGAGCGTGTTGCTGGCCGGCGGCCTGTATCTGCGCGGTGTCATGGACCGGGAGGAGAACAAGCTCTCCACGCTGCTCGCCCAGGTCCTGGCCAAGTCGGTCAGCCGCGTGAGCTTTTCCGGCAAATACCACGCCCGTCTCCTGCTGGAGGAGATCCGCAAGGAACAACCGGCCATCCGCTACCTGCTGATTACCGACCCCGCCGGCCACATCCTGGCCCACAGCGAGCCGAGCCGTAACGATGGCCAGCTCGACGCGACCGGCGTGCGGATCGCCCGCGCCGTGCTGGCCCAGAATCTCAGTCATTCCCGTGAGCTGCGGCTGGCGGGAGAGCCCATCCTCGAAGTGACCCTGCCTTACCGCGGTGGTTACGACGACCGTCCCCTCGGCGTGATCCAGGTCGGCCTTTCCCAACAGGCCCGCAATGACGCGTTCAACCAGGGCATCCTCTTCATCACCTTGCTGGCCTTCGCCCTGTTGGTCGTCAGCGTGGCCATCGTGCGCAGACTCAGCATCCATTTCGGCGCGCCGATCAAGCATCTGGCCAACGACATGGCGGCGACCCTCCAGGCCATCCCGGACTTGCTGTTCGAATTGGATCGGAATGGGCGCTATCTCAAGGTCCTGGCCAACCGGGAGGACCTCCTGATCGCCTCCCGCGCGTATCTCCTGGGTCGCACCATTCACGAGGTGCTGCCGGTCGATTCGGCCGCCACCGTGGTCGAAGCCCTCCGCGCGGCCGAGCGCTTGGGTGAGTCCCATGGCCACCAGATCGCCCTGCCCCTGGCCCAGGGTACGCGCTGGTTCGAACTCTCCGTCGCCCGCAAACCCGGAGCCGCCAACGAACTGCCCCATTTCATCGTCCTGTCCCGGGACATCACCGAGCGTCATGACGCCCAGGCCCAATTGCGCCTGGCCGCCAGCGTGTTTGAAAACACCCGGGAAGGCGTGCTGGTCACCGACTCGGAACAGAGAATCCTGCGGGCCAATCCGGCGTTTTGCATGCTGACCGGCTACCAGGAGGCCGAAGTGCTGGGCCAGACCCCCAAGCTGTTCCAGTCCGGCCACCATGACCGGGACTTTTATGCCAACTTATGGGCGAATGTCGAGCAAGTCGGGCATTGGCAGGGCGAGGTATGGGACCGGCGCAAGGACGGGCAGGCCATCCCCATTCTGTTGTCCATCAGCGCCGTCAAGAGCGCCCAGGGCGTCCCCTTGAACTACGTGGCGGTGTTCACCGACATCTCCCAGATCAAGCAATCCGAGGAGAAGCTGGAGTACCTGGCCCACCACGATCCCCTCACCGGCCTGGCCAATCGACTGATGCTGGATATGCGCCTGGAGCACGTGCTCGAGCGTGCGCGTCGGGAGGGCAAGATGGCAGCCCTGCTGATGCTGGATCTGGATCGCTTCAAGGATGTGAACGACAGCTACGGCCACGCCATGGGAGACGCCCTGCTCAAGGAAGTCGCCGGGCGCCTGGCCCAGCGCGTGCGCAGCATGGATACGGTGAGCCGCATCGGCGGCGACGAGTTCACCATCCTCCTGGAGGATGTCGAGCAGCCGGAGGATGCCGCCCGGGTGGCGGAAGATATCGTCATCTCCATGCGCCAGCCCATCACCCTGCCCAATGGCGTGGAGGTCTCGGTGGGGACCAGTGTCGGCATCGCCCTGTTTCCCGACCAGGGCGACACGGGGGAGACCCTGCTGCAGCAGGCCGATGCCGCCCTCTATCAGGCCAAGGCCGAGGGGCGCGGGCGCTACAAGTATTTCACCGACGAATTGACCCGGGCGGCGCGGGAACGCATCGAGCTGGAAACCCGTTTGCGCCGGGCCATCGCCCAAGGGGAGCTGCGGCTCCACTTCCAGCCCCAGGTGGATATCGCCAGCGGCCGCATCGTCGGCGCCGAGGCCCTGGTGCGCTGGCTGGACCCCGGCGAGGGCATGATCCTCCCCGGGCGCTTCATTCCATTGGCGGAACAGACCGGCCTCATCGAGACTATCGGCGACTGGGTGTTGGGGGAGGCTTGCCGCCAGGGGCAACGCTGGCTCGAGGCCGGCTTGCCGCCCCTGACCCTGGCCGTCAATATCTCGCCCCACCAGTTCCAACGCGGCAACCTCGCCGATCAGGTGATCGAAACCCTGGCGCGCACCGGTTTCCCCGCCCACCGTCTGAAACTGGAACTGACCGAGAGTGCCCTGATGGACCATGAAGAGCGGGCCCTGGCGACGCTGAACCAATTGCGCACCCTGGGCATTCGCCTGGCCATCGACGACTTCGGCACCGGCTACTCCTCCCTGGCCTACCTCAAGCGCTTCCCCATCGACCTGCTCAAGATCGACAAGGGCTTCGTCGACGACATCCCGCGCAACCAGGACGACATGGAAATCGCCGCCACCATCATCGCCATGGCCCATACCCTGCGCCTGCATGTCTTGGCGGAAGGCGTGGAGACGGCGGATCAGCTGGTCTTCCTGAAGGCCCGGGGCTGCGATTTCTATCAGGGATATTTCAAGAGCCGGCCCCTGCCGGTGGAGGAATTCGAGGCCTTGCTGCGCGGCGAGCCGGCCCAGGGCTAAGTCCGTTCGACACGGACTACATGCCTTGCGCCAAGGAGGTTGCGCGCTGCTGTGCCATGCCCAGGGCCTGCAATTTACGGAAGCAATCCGCCTGACGCCGCACCAGGCGCGGACGCAAGGCCAGCATCAGCTCCGCCGTGGACAGGGCGTCGGCCAGGGCGCTGTGGCGGGCGTAATTGCCGATGCCGAAATACGCCATCCAATGATCCAGCGAGCGGTGCGAGCGCGCCAATTCGGGATACAGGGCGGGGGCCAGGTAGGCCAGGTCGGCCCAGGGATGGTTGAACTTGAGGCCGAGGAAACGCTTGAGGGCCCGGTCGATCATGGTCTTGTCGAAGGCGACGTGGAAGGCGATGAGCGGGGATTTCCCCAGGTATTCCAGGAAGGCCAGCAGGGCCTCGGCCGGCGGCACGCCTTCCGCTTGCGCCGTGCCGCCGATGCCGTGGATGAGGATGTTGTCGCGGCCGCTGATCTTGCGTTGCCGCAGGACGATCTCCAGGCTGTCGGCCAGGTCGATGCGGCCGTCCCGCACGGCCACGGCGCCGATGGCGATGAGCCGGTCCTTGGCCAGGTTCAGGCCGCTGGTCTCCACATCCACCACCACATAACGGCTCGCCGCGAAGGGGGCGTTGCCATCGCTCGGCGGCCGGTCGCGCCAGGCGGCCAGGCGTTGATCCTGCTCCGGCGTGAGGGACGGTTTTTCCCCCAGCAGGCGTGTCAGCCAGCTCATACTTGGTAGTCCAGGGCCAGCTTGGTCTGCAGCTTGCGGGCCTGGCGGATGGCTTCCTTGAGTATGCGTTTGTCCAGGTTGTTGAGGCTGTCCGGATCGACCTTGTTGCTCAGGAGTTCGTTGCGCTCGCACTGGTCATGATGCAGACGCAGGCGCAGGAGCTGGATGAACAGGAAGGCGTCGCTCCAGGCCTCGGTGTCCTGGGGGCTGATGTGCAAGGGTTCGCTGATCTCGCGCAGGCGTTGCAGGGTGTTGGTCTGCTTGCCGCCCACGGCCAGGCTGAAGATGCGCGCGGCATCGACAAAGGGCGTGATGCCGTTGAGCTTGAGATCCAGGGTGTGGCCCTTGCCGGTGAAGAAGTCCCACACCGAGCCGGTGGAGGGGCGGTTGCGCAGGGCGTTGACCGCCAGCTGGTGCAGGAAGCGACTGTTCTTCTGCGCCGCGCCGCGTAGCCATTCGCGCAGGTCGAAGGCCAGGTGGTCGGCGCCGTACAGGGGGCGGAAATCGAAGAAGATGGTGGAATACAGCAGCGCCATGGGGTCGCCGTGATCGATCCAGCCGGCGAAGGTGTCCTTCCATTCCGCCAGCGACAGACACCATTTCGGGTTGGATGCCATGACCTCGCCGTTGCACAAGGGGAAACCGCATTCCGCCAGGGCCAGGTTGACGCGCTTGGCGAAGGGCAGGAGCACGGCGCGCATCGCCTCGGCGTCGTCGTCCCCCTGGGCGGCGAAGACGATGCCGTTGTCCTGGTCGGTGTTCAGGGTCTGCTCCAGGCGCCCCTCGGAGCCCAGGGCCAGCCAGCAGAACGTCACGTCCCTGGCCGGGTCGTCGCGCAGCTCCAGTTCGATGATGCGGCTGGTGAGCAGGTCGTTGAGGGTGGAGATGATCTGAGTGAGCTGCTCTGCCGCCACGCCCTGGGCCAGCATGTTGTGGGCCAGTTGGCGGATGTCCCGGGCCGAGTGCTTGAGGGTGTCCAGCTGTTCGGCGTTGCGGATGGCGCCGCTGATTTGGCGCAGGCCCACCCGTTGCAGCGAGAACAGGTCCTTTTCCGAGATCAGGCCCTTGAGGCGGCCGTCCTCCTCCACCAGGATGTGGCGGAAACCGTGCTTGGCCATGACCAGGGCGGCATCGTGGGCCAGGGCGTGGGGCGGTAGTGTGCGGGGATTGGGTGTCATCACCGTCTTGAACGGGGCGTCCAGGCCGACCCCGCCCAGGGCGACCCGGCTGAGGATGTCGTGCAGGGTGAAGATGCCTACCGGCTTTTCCCGGGCATCCACCGCGATCATGGAGCCGATGCCCTGTTTCTGCATGGTCTCCAGCACCTGGCGCAGCGGCGTCTCCGGTGGGCAGGACACCGGCTCGTTCCGGATCAGGGACGCCAGCGTGCTGGACATGGATTGCTGGTCGCTGCTGGATTTGGCGTACTCGGCCTGGAGCACCTGCTTGGACTGTTCCAGCAGGTTGGCGATGCGACGGGTGCAGAAGTCGTGGAAGGGCTCGCTGAGCCTGAGCAGCTCGTGGAAATCCGCCGCCGCCAGTTCGAAGCAGAAGGTGTCCTGTCCCGCCCGGTAGGTGCTGACGACGCCGCGCTTGGAGAGCAGGGCGCCCAGGGGAAAGCACTCGCCCTCATGCAGCTCCAGCCAGGTGGCATCGTCCTGGGCGCGGGCCACGTCCTGCTCGCCGTGGATCACCCCCTGCTTGATGATGTAGAAGGTCTTGACGGCGCCCGACTCCGGCCCGAGCAGGATTTCCCCCTTGCCGTAGTAGGCCAGCTTGAGGCGCTCGGCCAGCCAGAGCAGGTGTTCCGGCGCCATGCTGTCGAAGGGCGCGAAGCGGGCCAGATGGTCGGCGCTGGCCTGGAGCAGGGGGTTGGGCGCGGCCATGGCGCCTTGTCAGACGATGGACAGACCGTTGTCGTCACCCGCCGTTGCCCCGTCTTCCAGGGACGGCCGCCGCACCAGGGACTTGAGCATCAGGCGCAGCTCGTTCTGGGAATCGGCGTAGCGCAGGGCCACCTCGTTCTCCACCAGGCCGGCGGCGCACAGGTCGAACAGGGCCTGGTCGAAGCTGCACATGCCCAGGTCGCGCGACTTGGCCATGATGGGCTTGATATCGTGCACGGCGCCCTTGAGGATCAGGTCCAGCACCAGGGGGGTGCCCAGCATGATCTCGAAGGCCGGCACGCGGCCGCCGCCCACCTTGGGGATCAGGCGCTGGGAGATGATGCCGCGCATGTTGAGGGACAGGTCCATCAACAACTGCTGGCGCCGGTCCATGGGGAAGAAGTTGATGATGCGGTCCAGGGCCTGGTTGGCGTTGTTGGCGTGCAGGGTGGCCAGGCACAGGTGGCCGGTCTCGGCGAAGGCGATGGCGTAGTCCATGGTGTCCCGGTCGCGGATCTCGCCGATCAGGATCACATCCGGGGCCTGGCGCAGGGTGTTCTTCAGGGCGGCGAACCAGTTGTCCGTGTCCACCCCCACCTCCCGCTGCATCACCAGACATTTCTTGTGGGGATGCACGAATTCCACCGGGTCCTCGATGGTGATGATGTGGCCCCGGGAGTTCTCGTTGCGGTGGTTCAACATGGCCGCCAAGCTGGTGGACTTGCCCGAGCCGGTGGCGCCCACCATGAGCACCAGGCCGCGCTTTTCCAGCATCAGGGGCTTGAGGGACTCGGGCAGGCCCAGGCTGTCCATGGTGGGGATGTCGGTGGTGATGGTGCGCGCCACCAGGCCCACGGAGCTGCGCTGTACGTAGCAGTTCACCCGGAAGCGGCCGATGCCGTCCAGGGACAGGGCGAAGTTGCATTCCTTGGTGGCTTCGAATTCCGCCCGCTGCTTATCGTTCATGGCGGCGGCCACCACCTCCTCCGCCTGTTCCCGGGTGATGGGCTTGGCGTTGAACGGGGTCATCTCGCCGTGCACCTTGATGGAGGGGGGCGCGCCCACGGTGATGAACAGGTCCGAGGCCCCCTTCTCCATCATGGTCTTGAGCAGTTCCACCAGGTATTTGAAATATGGGTTTTCCGTTTGCATGCAAGTCTCCCTTGGTTGTTTATGCCAGGCGCCAGGCCAGGCTCTCTCCGGCCCGCAGGGGCACCACGCCGGCGGGGTGATCCGCCGTCAGGGTATGGGCTTCCCTGACCAGGGTGACCGTGCCGGTGTTGCGGGGCAGGCGGTAGAAGTCCGGGCCGTGGAAGCTGGCGAAGCCTTCCAGCCGGTCCAGGGCGCCGGCGCCATCGAAGGCCTCGGCGTACAGCTCCAGGGCGCT
>JBGSHR010000399.1:0-3919 GCA_041752155.1 Thiobacillaceae bacterium
GGCGCGACAATCTGATGATCAAGGTGCCCGCCACCGAGGCGGGCCTGCCGGCGGTCACCGCGCTGATCGCCGAGGGCCTCAATGTCAATGTCACCTTGCTGTTTGCCCGCGCCATGTATGGGCGTGTCGCCGAAGCCTATCTGGCCGGACTGGAGCAACGCGCCGCCGCCGGTCTGCCATTGGACGGCATCGCCAGCGTGGCCAGCTTCTTCGTCAGCCGCATCGACAGCGAGGTGGACGCCCGCCTCGTCGCGCGTTTGGAATCTTCCTCGGATGCGGCCCAACGCGAGGTGTTGCGCGCATTGATGGGAAAGGCCGCCATCGCCAATGCCCGGCTGGCTTATCAGGCCTACAAGCGGATTTTTTCCGGCCCGCGCTGGCAGGCGCTGGCGGAACGGGGAGCGCGCAGTCAGCGCCTGCTGTGGGCGAGCACTGGGGTGAAGAACTCGACCTACCGCGACGTGCGCTACATCGAGGAACTGATCGGGCCGGATACGGTGAACACCGTGCCGCCCGCCACCCTGGACGCCTTCCGCGACCACGGCCGGGTTCGTCCCAGCCTGGAAGAAGATGTGGACGAGGCAGCGGCCGTGCTCGACGGGCTGAAGGCCGTGGGCATTGACCTGGATGAAGTGACCGACCGGCTACTGGACGCCGGCGTGACGCTGTTCGTTCAGGCCTATGACAAGTTGCTGGGCACCCTTGCCCGCTGATTTCAATTCAACAAGGAGTAACGAAGATGCAGATCGCGATGGTGGGACTGGGGCGCATGGGCGCCAACATGGCGCGCCGCTTGATGCGGGATGGTCACGATTGCGTGGTGTACGACCGCAACCCCGAGACCGTAGCGCAACTGGTGGTCGAGGGCGCCACCGGCGCCGCGAACCTGGCCGAACTGGCGGGCAAGCTTGCGCCGCCACGCGCAGCCTGGATCATGGTGCCGGCGGGTGACATCACGGAAAACGCGGTGATGGAACTGGCCGCTCATTTCGCGCCGGGTGACGCCATCGTCGATGGCGGCAACAGCTATTTCAAGGACGACGTGCGGCGGGCGAAGGCCTTGGCCGAACGCGGCATCCACTATCTCGACGCCGGCACCAGCGGCGGCGTCTGGGGCCTGGAGCGGGGCTACTGTCTGATGGTGGGTGGCGACGCCAGCGCAGCGAGAAGACTGGAGCCAGTATTCCTCAGTCTAGCCCCGGGCGCTTCCGGCATTCCGCCCTCGCCGGGCAGAACCGTCGGCGGCAGCGCCGAACAGGGCTACCTCTACTGTGGCCCCTCGGGCGCGGGCCACTTCGTCAAGATGGTGCATAACGGCATCGAGTACGGCCTGATGCAGGCCTACGCCGAAGGCTTCGACATCCTCAAAAACGCCAATGCCGAATCCCTGCCGGCGGATCAACGCTACGACTTCGACCTGGCCGACATCACCGAACTGTGGCGGCGCGGCAGCGTGGTGACCTCCTGGCTGCTGGACCTTTCGGCGGATGCCCTGGCGCGCAACCCCGATCTCTCGAACTACAGCGGTTTCGTGCAGGACTCCGGCGAGGGTCGCTGGACCGTGCAGGCCGCCATCGACGAATCCGTTCCGGCCGAGGTGCTGACCGCCGCGCTGTTCGCCCGCTTCCGCTCGCGCCAGGAACACACCTTTGCCGAGAAGGCGCTGTCCGCCATGCGCCAGGGCTTCGGCGGCCATCTGGAATCCGGTAAATAGGAGACGTTCATGTCCCCCCAAATCGACCTCACCACCCACATCGACCTGCCCGCCGCCACCTTGCCGACGGCGGACCCCTGCGTCATCGTCATCTTCGGCGCCAGCGGCGACCTGACCCAGCGCAAACTTCTGCCGGCCCTGTTCCATCTCGCCTGCGAGGGCTGCATGGCGCCCGCGTTCCATGTCGTCGGCGTGGGGCGGCAGGCCATGGGTGACGGCGCCTTCCGCGATCATCTCAAGGAAGGCGTGGCCTCCTCCGCGGAGATCAAGCACTTCGATGAAGGCGAATGGCGCGCCTTCGCGCCGCGCCTGTCCTATCTCGCGGGCGATTTCGCCGACCCAGCTACCCACCGGCGTTTGGCTGAATACCTGGATGGCCTGCCCGGAATCGCCAATCGCCTGTACTACCTGGCCACCGCGCCTTCCGCCGCGCCGGCCATCATCCAGGGCCTGGCCGGCGCGGGCCTGAACCAGGAAAACAAAGGCTGGGCGCGCATCGTCATCGAAAAACCCTTCGGCCGCGATCTGGCCTCCGCGCGAGCCCTCAATATCACGGTGGCAGAGGCCTTCGAGGAAAAACAGGTCTATCGCATCGACCATTATCTGGGCAAGGAAACGGTGCAGAACATCCTGTTTTTCCGTTTCGGCAACGCCCTGTTCGAGCCGGTGTGGAACCGCAACCACGTCGATTATGTCGAGATCACCGCCGCCGAACCGCTGGGCGTGGGCCATCGCGCCGGCTACTACCAGGAATCCGGGGCGCTCAGGGATATGGTGGCCAACCACCTGATGCAGTTGCTGGCTTTGACCGCCATGGAAGCGCCGGTGGCCTTCGACGCCGACGCCGTGCGCGACAAGAAGATCGAGGTCTGGCGCTCGATCCGCCCGATGACGGCGGAGGAAGTCGCCAGCCGCACCGTGCGCGCCCAATACGCTGCCGGTGCGAGCGACGGTAAAAGTGTGCCGGGCTGGCTGGACGAAGCGGGTGTGCCGCCGGATTCCCGCACCGAGACCTATGCCGCGCTTGAGTTGCGCATAGACAACTGGCGTTGGGCCGGGGTGCCGTTCTACCTGCGCACCGGCAAGCGCCTGGCGCGCCAGGTCACCGAAATCGCCGTGCATTTCAAGCACCCACCCTTGAGCCTGTTTCCGCGCGAGGAGGCATTGAAGTCCAACGTCATCACCCTGCGCCTCCAGCCCGATGAAGGCATCAGCCTGGCCTTCGGCGCCAAGCAACCGGGCACGGAACGCCGCGCGGTACCGGTCTCCATGGATTTCTGCTACCGGCATGCCTTTGGCGACAACCCGCCCTCCGCCTATGCCGTACTGCTACTGGACGCCATGCGCGGCGACGCTACCCTGTTCACCCGGCGCGACGGCGTGGAGGCGCAATGGCGCTTGATCACACCTATCGAGGAGGCCTGGGTGGCGCACGGCACGCTGCCCAGCTATGCCGCCGGAACCGATGGTCCGGCCGAGGCCGACGCCCTGCTTGCCCGCAACGGCCACCGCTGGCGTTCCATCAACGACAACCTGGGGGCCTGCAATGTCTGACACATTGGTACTGGCCGGCGACATCGGCGGCACCAAAAGCAACCTGGCTTTCTTTCGCGGCGCGCCCAGTGCACCCGAGACCGTGCTGGAGCGCAGTTATCCAAACCGTGACTTCGCCGGTCTGGCCGAAGTGGTCAGGTGTTTTATTGCAGAGTCAGGTCTGATCGCCACGACGGCCTGTTTCGGTGTGGCTGGCGCGGTGGTGTCGGGGGCAAGCCATCTGCCCAATCTGGGCTGGCAGTTGTCCGAAACTGGTCTGGCCAAAGAACTGGGGCTGGCGTCCGTGAGCCTGTTGAATGATCTGGAAGCCAACGCGCTGGGCATCGCCAGCTTGTCACCCGAGCAGTTCTTCACGCTCAACCCCGGACAACCGCTTGCCGGTGGCAACCAGGCGTTGATTGCCGCGGGGACTGGCTTGGGCATGGCGATGCTGTTTAACTATGGCACGAAGTACCGTGAGTACCGCGTGTCGGCATCAGAAGGCGGCCATGTCGATTTCGCCCCGCGCAACGAAGACGAAATTGGCCTGTTGCGTTTCCTCGCTGCGCGCCATGGCCGGGTCAGCGTCGAGCGGGTGGTGTCCGGGCGCGGCCTCGCGGCGATATACGATTTTCTGAAGGCCAGCGGCATGGACGAGCCGGGTGGCCTGGC
>JBGSHR010000400.1:0-23810 GCA_041752155.1 Thiobacillaceae bacterium
GGCGGCCCGAGGCGCGGAACATCTGGAGCCGGTGGCCGGGCGGGTGGTGCCGGAAGAGCTGCGCCCCCTGGTGGATGCCTTGAACGGCCTGATGGGTCGCCTGGCCCGCGCCATGGAGAATGAACGGCGTTTCACCGGCGATGCCGCCCATGAGCTGCGCACGCCCATGGCGGCTTTGCATGCCCAACTCGACGCGCTGCGTCTGGCACCGGACGCGACGGCCCGCGACGATGCCATCGGCAAGGCGCGGTCAGCTCTGGAGCGGATGGCGCGCCTGGTGACTCAATTGCTCACCCTGGCCCGGTTGGAAGGCGTGGCGACTCAGCAAGGCGAGCGACTGGATTTGGCCGAACAGGCCCGGGAGGTGTGCGGTGAATTGGGAGAGGCGGCGGTGGCGAAGGACATCGATCTGTCCCTGGAGGCCGTGCCGGCGCCGCTGATGGGAGAATCGGAGGGGCTGCATATTCTGCTGCGCAACCTGTTGGACAATGCCCTGCGCTACACCCCGGCCGGTGGCCGGGTGGAGGTCGGCGTCAGGGGGGGCGGCGCGACCACGGGTCCGGTGCTGCGGCTGGCCGATAACGGCCCCGGTATCCCCCTGGAGCGCCGTCGGGAACTGGGGCGGCGCTTCCATCGCCTTCAGTCCGACGGTCCCGACGGCGTGGGACTGGGGCTGTCCATCGTACTGCGCATCGCCGAGCGCCATGGCGCCGAGGTGCGTTTTGGCGACGGGCTGGATGGGCGCGGTCTGGGTGTGGAGATCCAGTTCCCGGCCTGAGGCTCACCCTTCGTTCGGCCCAAGCCGCCAAGTGCGGAGGCTGCCAGCCTATACTTTCCGATATGACCGTTACCCAGCCCCGCTTTTTTCACCTGCTTTTGCTCAGCCTGACCCTGTCCGTTCTGGCCTGGTCGGGCTATGCGCCCAAAGACGGCTTCACCTGGTTTCTGGAGGTGGCTCCGGTGTTGATTGGCCTGCCGGTCCTGCTGCTGAGCTACCGCCGTTTTCCCTTCACGTCCATGGCCTATGGCTTGCTGGCGCTGCATGGGGCCATCCTCATGGTCGGCGGCCATTACACCTATGCCGAGATGCCCTTGTTCAATTGGCTGCGGGATGCCTTCGAGCTTTCCCGCAACCACTATGACCGGGTCGGCCACGTGGCTCAGGGCTTCGTCCCGGCCATCGTGGCGCGGGAAGTCCTGATCCGCACCTCGCCCCTGAAGCCGGGCAAGTGGCTGTTTTTCCTGGTGACCAGCGTGTGCCTGGCCATTTCGGCTTTCTACGAAATGATCGAGTGGTGGGTGGCTGTGGCCTCCGGCGACGAGGCGGTGGCCTTTCTCGCCACCCAGGGCGACGTGTGGGATACCCAGTGGGACATGTTCCTGGCCTTGCTGGGGGCGTTATCCTCTCAACTGTTATTGGGCCGATGGCATGACCGCCAGTTGGCCCGGCTTACCCAAGGTACGGCATGAATCAGACTGAAAATCCCATGAACGAGTGTTGCGACCACGACTGCCCCCCCGGCGAATCCGGCAGCCTGGGCATTCCCCGCATCGGCAAATTCAACCCGGCGGCATTCGAGCAGGCGGTGACTGATCTGCTGCTGGCCTGCGGCGTGGCGCCGGACTCGGTGCACACTGGCAAGACCGCGCGCCGGGTGCGCGAGCTGTGGGAACGCCGCCTGCTGGGAGGCTACGAGATGGACCCGGGCGAGGCCCTGGGGGAGGGCTTCGCCGATGCCCGGGCCGACATGGTGGTGGTGCGCGGTATCGCCGTGCACGGGGTGTGCCCCCATCACCTGGTGCCGTTCCGGGGCGTGGCCCATGTGGCCTACATCCCGGGCGGGCGCCTGCACGGCTTCGGCCGTATCGCCCGTCTGGTGGACGCGGTGGGGCACCGCTTCACCTACCAGGAGTGGATGACCCGGGACGTGGCCGAGGCTCTCATCACCCACGGCAAGGCCCGGGGCGCGGCCTGCGTGGTGGAGGCGGAGCAGTTGTGCCTGTTGCTGGGCGAGGACCGGCGCGGCGATGAGCGGGTGGTGACCCAGGCCTTCGCCGGCTGCTTCCAGGACGACGCCCAGTACCGCAACGAATTCCTGCGCGCCATTTCTTCCCGCCAGATGTAGGCCATGGGCGACCTCGCCATCCGTCCCCGTACCCTGGTGCCACCGCCTCTGGTCTATGCCGTGGCGCTTGTCGCGGCTTGGTGGCTGGATGCGCGCCTGCCCCTGGCTTTGGATCTGGGGTGGACTGCACGTCCTTTGGGGTGGGGGCTGATCGGTCTCGGCCTGGCGGGGTTTACCTGGGCGCTGGCCGCCATCTGGAGTCAGCAAACCACTGTCAATCCCTACAAGGCCGCGTCGAATCTGGTGACCCGGGGGCCTTTCGCCTACTCGCGCAACCCCATCTACGTATCGGACTGGTTCGTTTACGGCGGCGTTACCCTGCTGCTGCACACGGTTTGGCCGTTGCTGTTTCTGCCTCTGGTCTGGCTGGTCATGCGCTTCGGCGTGATTGCCCACGAAGAGGCGCATTTGGAAGCCAAGTTCGGCGAGGAATACCGCGCATATAAAGCGCGGGTGCCGCGCTGGCTCAGTCTGGTTTAACAATCAACATGGGAAAAGAGAGCATGCGAGCCAGGTATGGATGGGCCCTCATCGGTTTGCATTGGGCAACGTTGTTGGTAATCGTGGCGGCCTATGTCCTGGGCACTATTCTTGAGGACATGACCCTCTCCCCCCTGAAGCTGCAACTGTTTTCCTGGCACAAGTGGATCGGCCTGCTGGTGTTGGCTGCGTTGCCCTTGCGCTTGTTGTTTCGCATCACCGAAAAGCTGGACCCAACCCAAGGGCTTCTGCCCTGGGAGGCAAGGGCGTCGGTCCTGGTGCACGGAGCGATCTATTTGCTGATGCTGGCGGTGCCCATTTCAGGGTGGCTGCATAGCTCGGCCGCGGGCTTCTCCGTGGTGTGGTTCGGCGTGTTGCCTCTGCCGGATCTGGTGCCCAAGGACAAGCCCTTGTCGGAGATATTCAAGGAACTTCATGAGTTCGGTACGAATCTTTTGGTGATGTTGGTGGCCCTGCATGCGGCGGCGGCCCTGTATCACCACCATGTGCGCCGGGATGGGGTGCTGGTTCGCATGGCCCCTTGGATCAAGAGGAAAGCATGAGATTTTTATTCCTGCTGTTGTTGGCAAACCTGGCCTGGCCCGCCCAGGCCAAGGATTGGCAGGTGGATTACGCCAAGAGCCGGGTTGGTTTCGTCATCAAGCAGATGAATGTGCCGGTGGAGGGCGAGTTCCGGCGCTTCACGGTCCAGGCCGACTTCGACCCACTCAAGCCCGAGACTGGCCATTTTCGTGTCGAGGTGGAGGTGGCGAGCATAGCCACCGGCGCCGAGGATGGCGACAACGAGGCGCAACGCCCGGCCTGGTTCGACGCCGCCCATCATCCCAAGGCCAGTTTCGTTTCCCGGTCGGTGCGCAAGGAGGCGGGCTATTACGTGGCGACCGGGGATATGAGTGTGAAGGGAAACACCCGGCCCCTCGCGGTGGCCTTCGTGCTGAGGCCCCAGCGTGATGGCGGCTGGGTGGCCACCGGGCGCTTTCCCCTGAAACGCAGCGATTTCGCCCTGGGCGGCGGGGATTGGGCGGACGTGGTGGCGGAGGATGCCGAGGTGAAGTTCAGCCTGGTGTTGCAGCCTTGACGGCATTCAGCATGTTCAAGCTCGCGCCGCTTCTGCTTCTGGTCGCTACCGCCCCGGCCTGGGCCACAGAGAGCTTCACCCTGGACCCCGGTCATACCTTTCCCAGTTTCGAGATTCGTCACCAGGGGGTATCCACGATGCGCGGCAAGTTCAATCGCGTCCAAGGGCGAGTGGTGCTGGATACCCAAGGCAAGAAAGGGCGCATCGAGGTGACCGTGGCGGCCGATTCGGTGGATACGGGCCTGGACGACCTCAACAGCAAACTACGCAGCCTCTTGTTCTTCAATACTGGCCGTTTTCCGGAGATACGCTTCGTCTCCAGCAATCTGGAATATCAGGACGGCAAGCCGGTGGCCGCTACGGGAGAGCTGACCCTGCTCAATGAAACGCGTCCGGTGCGACTGGAAATACGTGATTTCGCCTGCACCACGCAATTCATTACAGGCCGGCCTTTATGTGGCGCGGATGTGAGCGCCACGATTCGCCGCTCGGACTTCGGCATGAACTTCGGCCTGTCCCTGATCGGCGACGAGGTCAAACTGGCCATCGAGGTGGAAGGCTTCAGGGATTGATTGGGGATTGAATCGAATGGTCGGGGTGAGAGGATTCGAACCTCCGGCCTCCACGTCCCGAACGTGGCGCTCTACCAGGCTAAGCTACACCCCGACTTGAGATCTCATCGCGTTGCCGCGATGTGTATTTTGGCGTGAAATTTAAATCAGAACTCGCGGGCTACCGCGAAGCCTGACAATTCTATCAAAGCGTCTTTGTATTGGCTATCAGGCAAGACATTCAGTGAGGTGCGGGCGAGTTCGGCCTCGCTCTCCGCCTGTTTGTGGGCGTGCTCGAGCGCCCCGGTGCGGCGCACGATGTCCAGGATGCGCGCGAAGTTGCCGGCATCGCCTTCCCGGATGGCGCTACGGATGACTTCCGCCTCTTCCGCCGTGCCATGTTTCATGGCGAACAGCAGAGGCAGGGTGGGTTTGCCCTCGGCGAGGTCGTCTCCCACGTTCTTGCCGATGAGTTCCGTGTCACCGGAGTAATCCAGCACATCGTCGATGATCTGGAAGGCGGTACCCAGATGCATGCCGTAGTTGCCGAGGGCGTCTTCAGTCGCGCGCGGAGCACCTTGGAGAATGGCGCCCAGCCGCCCCGCCGCCTCGAACAGCTTGGCGGTTTTGTAGCGGATGACCTGGAGATAGGCAGATTCGTCGATGTCCGGGTCATTGCAGTTCATCAACTGCAATACCTCGCCCTCGGCGATGATATTGGTGGCTTCGGACAGGACTTCCATGACGCGCATGTCATGCACGGCGACCATCATCTGGAAGGCGCGGGAATAAAGAAAATCCCCTACCAGGACGCTGGCGGCATTGCCGAACAGGGCATTGGCGGTATTCCGGCCGCGGCGCAGATGGGAGGCGTCCACCACATCGTCGTGCAGCAGGGTGGCGGTATGGATGAACTCCACTACGGCAGCCATCTCGTGATGATTGCTGCCCTGATAACCTAGGGCCTTGGCAGAGAGCACCAGCAGGGCCGGGCGCAGGCGCTTGCCGCCGCTATGAATGATGTATTCCGATACCTGCCGCACCAGGGCGACCTCGGAATGAAGCCGTGCACGAATGACCCGGTCCACATCGGCCATGTCGGCAGAGAGGAGTGCTTGGAACAGAGGTTGGGTCACGGGATGGGCTTCGTTGGATGATGTATGGGTGGTGCTGCAGAGAGGAATCGAACCCCCGACCTACTGATTACGAATCAGTTGCTCTACCAACTGAGCTACTGCAGCGATGTTGCGGGCGCGGATTATACATTTCTAACCAAGCCAACCCAATTTCTTGATGAAACAGAGGCGCGTGGCGGCATGTCGGAAACAAGCCCAGCGAACTGCTGCCCGCTACGGCCCTTCCTTGATGTCCATGGATTAGTGCCCGTCACTTCACTATTGCCGAGGGTCGGTCGGCAAGGGTGGGGCTTGAAAAAATTCTTTTAAATCCGTATATTAGTCGGCTCTAATGCTGTATGGGAGTTGCCTGAATGTTTGGTACTTACAACCTCAAAGAAATGGATGTGGATACCTTGGATGCTAGCAAGGCGGGTGTTCACCTGATCGATGTGCGCACCGAGGGTGAGGTTTCCCGTGGTGTTATCGAGGGCGCTATTCATATCCCCCTTCATCTGTTGCCCTTGCGCGCGACTGAAATCCCGCAGGACAAGCCGGTCGTCATCTACTGCAATTCGGGTGCCCGTTCTGCCCAAGCCTGTGCCTTCATGGGCGCCAAAGGCTTCGGCAACATGCACAACCTGGCCGGTGGAATCATGGCCTGGGCTCGCTCCGGGAAGCCTCTGTCCTCTTTGTCTTGAGCCAAACCTGGCTTTGCCGGGAAGAAGCTGTACGGTTGCGTTGCAATCTTTATGCAACGCAGTTACATTAGCCCACCCTTTTTTTAGCGCTTGCTAATTTTGTGAGGAAGCAGTCATGAATTTTGATAAAGAACTCGACGCACGTGGCCTGAACTGCCCCCTGCCCATCTTGCGTTGCAAGAAATCCCTGAACGAAATGACTTCCGGCCAAACCTTGAAGGTGACCTCCACCGATCCGGGTTCGGTCAAGGATTTCGCCGCCTTTGCCAAGCAGACCGGCAACGAGCTGCTGTCTTCTTCCGAGGCTGGTAGCGAGTACACCTTCTTCATCAAGAAGAAGTAATCACACGCCGCAAGGTGTTCCTGATATACGTTTGATTTGAGAGGTGGTGTGATGGACGATCAAAAGAAACTTGCGATCATCGCGACCAAGGGGACTCTGGACTGGGCCTACCCCCCGTTCATTCTGGCTTCCACAGCGGCCGCCCTGGGTTACGAAACCCAAATCTTCTTCACCTTCTATGGTCTGCAGATGTTGCGCAAGGATCTGTCCGGCCTCAAGGTCAGTCCCCTGGGCAACCCCGGGATGCCCATGAAGATGCCGTTCGGCCCTAAGTGGTTCAAGGACATCAGCTGGAACATCCCCAACGCCGTTCAGTCTCTGGTGCCGGGTTACGAGTCTCTGGCCACTGTCCTGATGAAACAAACCATCAAGAACAACGGTGTTGCCACCATCCCTGAGCTGCGCGAACTTTGCCAGGAAGCTGAAGTGAAGTTCATCGCCTGCCAGATGACCGTGGAATTGTTCGGTTTTGAACACAGCGACTTCATTGATGGCGTCGAGTACGGTGGTGCAGCCACCTTCTTCGAGTTTGCCGGCGAGTCGGATATCTGTTTGTTCATCTGAGCCAGCAAGTCTGTCCCAGGAAGCCGCCTTCGGGCGGCTTTTTTGCTTTATGCATATTGGTAACGGGCCGATTAGTACATTCAGCTTGCGAGGTGCGAGAAGCATGATTAGTATCCCGCGCAGATTCCAGAATCTATGATTCATAACCGTACACAAAGGATGGAAGAGACATGCGTAAGACCCAACTTTTGATTGCCCTCGCGGCCATCGGCTTCACCGGTTCCGCTTTTGCGACCAATGGCTATTTTGCTCATGGTTATGGCATCAAGGCCAAGGGTATGGGGGGAGCGGGTATTGCTTACTCACAAGATGCTCTGGCTGCCGCCACTAACCCCGCCGGGATGGTGCTCGTTGGTAGCCGTGTGGATTTCGGTGCCGAACTGTTCAACCCTAACCGTGAAGCCACTACCGGAGGCACTACCTACAAGAGCGGCAGCGATCTCTTTCTCGTGCCGGAGTTCGGCTACAACCGCATGATCAAACCGAATATGTCGGTGGGGATTTCGGTGTATGGCAACGGCGGTATGAACAGCCATTACAACCCGATCACGGCGTTTAGCAATGGTCCGAAAACCGGTGTGGACTTGATGCAGCTGTTCATTGCCCCGACGCTGGCCATGAAGATCAATGAAAACCATGCCCTGGGCGCCTCGCTGAATCTGGCCTATCAGCGCTTCAAGGCCTCTGGTATTGCCAACTTCGCGGGGATGTCCTCCTCAGCCGCCAATCTTTCCGACAATGGTCATGATGACTCCACCGGGATCGGCGTCCGCCTGGGCTGGACCGGCACGCTCTCCCCCATGGTGACGGTGGGTGCGACCTATCAGTCCAAGACGCAGATGTCCGAGTTCGATAAATACAGCGGTTTGTTTGCCGAGCAGGGCGACTTCGACATCCCCGAGAACTATGGCCTGGGTATCGCCGTGAAGGCCACCCCCAAGACCACGGTGGCGTTGGATGTGGTGCGGATCATGTACGGCGACGTGAAGTCCATTGCCAACCCGATCTCCCTCTTGGCACCGAGCACCTTGGGTAATGACAATGGCGCAGGTTTCGGCTGGAAGGATCAGACCGTGTACAAACTGGGCGTGTCTCATCAAGTTGATGACAAGCTGACGGTGCGTGCCGGTTACAACCACGGCAGCGCGGTGATCCCGACCACCGAGGTTGCCTTCAATATCCTTGCCCCGGCGACCGTCAAGGATCATCTGACCCTGGGTGCGACCTGGACGCTGCAGAATGGCGCGGAGCTGAGCGGCTATTTCATGCATGCCTTCAGCGAGTCCATCACCGGTGCGACCCCACAGGTGGGGGGCTCTTCCACCATCAAGATGAATCAGAACGCCCTCGGTGTCGCCTACGGCTGGAAGCTGTAACGGCTCCTAGCCCGAACCACAGAGAGGCCGGGGTTTCCCCGGCTTTTTTGTTTAAAATGCCGCAATTCTTTCACTACCGGAAAGTATGATGAAACGCACCCTTGCAGTCCTAGCCCTGTTGTTCTGGGCGCCGCTGGCGCTGGCCTTGAGTCCCTATTACCACGGGACCAAGTTGCAGGCCGGTGATGTCCAGTCTGTCATGACCCAGGTGGAGGCCAAGCTGAGCAAGTCCGGTTTCGATGTGGTGGGTAAATATGCCCCGTCTGGACTGCCTGGCTACGGTGTGGTGGTGGTGACCGACAAGGCACTCCTGAATGTGGTGCACAAGATGGGAGGAGCAAGCATCGTCGCCGCGCCCATCCGCATCGGCGTGAAGGCGGATGGCTCGGTTTCCTACATGAACCTGGAATATTGGCTGCGCGCCTACCTGCGCAAGCAGTATCCCTTGGCCGACAGGACGGTGAGATCCACTCAGGCGAAGTTGTCCAAGAGCCTGGGTGCGGGCAAGCCGTTCGGCGGGGATGTGGACCGCAAGGATCTGGCCGACTACCAATACATGTTCGGGATGGAGGGGTTCGAGTCCGACAAGAACCTGCTGATGGAACACCTCGAGTTCGAGGATGCGGTCAAGGCCATCCAGACCAATCTGGCCCGGGGGGTGGGCAAGACCGCCAAGGTTTACGAGATCATCATGCCGGACAAGAAAATGGCGGTCTTCGGCGTGGCAATGAATGATCCGAAGGAGGGGGAAGGATGGTGGGTCAAGACCATCGGGACTGAGAATATCGCCGCCCTGCCTTACGAAATCTACGTGGTCAACAACAAGGCCAATCACTTGTTTGCTCGTTTCCGCATAGCCCTGGGCTGGCCCGAAGTGGGCATGGGTTCCTTCATGCGTATCGTGGAAGCGCCGGGCATCATTCAGGACACCTTGACCACCGTGGCAGGCGGTTTAGCGGATAAATGACCCGCCGCATCTTTCCGGGCCCCGTCTTCAGGGGCCTTTTTCTATTGAGCCTCCTGTTCGGTTGGCTGACGTCGGCCTATGCCGGCGCGCCCACGCCTTTGATGACCGAGGTCCAGTACCAGGATCACGATCCGGACCAGGCCACCTATACCAGTCGGATCCTCATCTACGGTGACTTCTTGCGCATGGATTACGGCCGGGACGAGGAGGATTTCATCTTGTTTGACAGGCATGCCAACAAGATCTGGCTTATCGCCCATGGGGAAAGGCGCCTGACCGAGATCGTTGGGGGGAGCGCCAAGAAATTGATCTGGCCGAAGGCCTGGACGGTGAAGGTCGAGCATCAGGCGAGCGGAGCAGACACCGTGTCCCAACTGCGCGTCAACGACCAACTGTGTGTGGAGTACAAGGTAGCTCCAATCCTGGGTGCCGAGGTGAAGCGTTTGGCGGAGTTTCGTCGGGCCTTGTCCGCCAACCAATATGTCTCCTGGCTAGGCACACCCGAGGAGCTGCGCCAAGCATGCGCCTTGGCGTTGGATGTATTGGATGCAGGGATCGAGTATCGCAACGGCTTGCCCCTGTCCATCCGGTATTGGGACGGCCGCACCCGGGTTTATCAGAGCCATGAGCGGCGTCCGGCGCGCCCAGAGTTGTTCGCACTACCCCAGGGCTATGAGCGTTTTGTCGTGGGAGAGCCGATTCAGGAAAAGGTCAGGGCGCGGCAGCCCGCATCGTCGCAGGCCAGATAGCCCCCCGTTTCGTACCAATCGGGCAGGACCCAGCGTTCACGGCGAATTCCGTCGATCTCGGCGAGGTGGTGGGCCGGACGATGGGTGTGGCCGTGGATGACGCGGGTAACGCCATGGCTGCGGAAGGCATCCGCCACCGCCTGCTGGTTTACATCCATGATCTCGGGTTTCTTGTCGGACTTGGCGTGTTCGCTGTGTTCGCGGATGGCGCGGGCGATGTTGCGTCGTTCCGCCAAGGATTTGGCCAGGAATGTCTGTTGCCAGGCCGGTTCACGTACCTGGGCGCGAAACGCCTGATAGGCTGCATCATCGGTGCAGAACTGGTCTCCATGGCTGAGCAGGGTGGTCCTGCCGCCCACATCGAGCACGAATGGGTCCGGTAATATGGTGATTCCGGCGAGCTGGCTGAATTGCTCGCCCACCAGAAAATCCCGGTTCCCGGGCAAGAAACATACTGGCACCCCGCGCTGCGTCAGGCCTCTGAGAATGTTGGCGAGCTCGCTGTGGAAGGGGAGTTCCAGATCGTCATCGCCCACCCAGGCCTCGAAGAAATCCCCCAGGATGTAGAGCGCCGTCGCATCGGCCGCGATTTCCGTGATGAAGCGGCGGAACAGCTGAGCTGGGCCAGGGCGTTCGGGGGTGAGGTGGAGATCGGAAATGAAAAGGATGGGGGGGCGCGGCATAGGCAGGTCAAGGCGTGTTGACCGTTGTCTTGCGGCGGGCTGGAGTCATGCATATGCCCCGCCGCATCAGGGTTTGATTACTCCAGCACCTCGGCCCGCTCGATGATGACATCCTCGACCGGAACGTCCTGATGTCCACCTCGCATGCCGGTACTTACCTTGCGGATGCGGTCCACTACATCCTGGCCCTCGGTCACTCGGCCGAACACGCAGTAGCCATAGCCTTGGGCGGTAGGCGCACGGAAATCCAGGAAGGCATTGTCCGCCACGTTGATGAAGAACTGGGCGGTAGCGGAGTTGGGATCGGGCGTGCGCGCCATGGCGACGGTGTAGGCGGCATTCTTCAGGCCGTTCTGGGCCTCGTTCTGGATCGGCGCGCGGGTGGGTTTTTGTTCCATGTCCGGCGTGAAACCACCGCCCTGAATCATGAAGCCATCGATGACGCGATGAAAGATCGTGCCGTCATAGTGGCCGTCCTTGGCGTATTGCAGGAAATTGGCGACCGAGTCGGGGGCGGCCTTGGAATCCAGTTCCAGGGTGATGGCGCCGAAGTTGGTATGCAGTTTGACCATGGTGACCTTTCGTTTCTTTGGGGCGGATAAAACATGGCCGGACCAGGGCGCGGCCAATGCAAGTAAGAGGAGTTGTCTGCGTTTTGAATTGGGCATGTGGATTAGCGCTGAGCGTAGCTTGAAGTGGCGGGCAGTTCTGAGGCGCTTTCCATGGCGATGCGCCATTGTCCATTTTCCATGCGCCAGTAGATCTTCTTGCGCGCTGTGCTGGACAGTTTGTCGCTGCTGTAGCGCTGGGTGAACTCGCTGTAGGCCATCTCGCCGCCCGGGTAGATGAACAGGCTGACATCCTGCAGTTCCACCCGGATCCAGTCCTTGCCGACGATGTTGTGGCGTTTGTTCTCGGCCCAGTTGCGGCCGTTTCCCTTGAGGAAGGCTGCTGTGTAATGGTTCAGGAATTGCTCCGGCTCCCTGGCCTCCCAGTCCTGGCGCCAGTGGGTGAGTTGTGCCGAGAGCTCGTCCCGGCTTTGTTCCCACGTGGTGCGGTCCACCCAGTCGGCACGGTCGACAATGACCACCGGGGTCACGCCAACCTGGACCCATTGGCTGAGTTCTTCCAGGTCGGGGTTGGCTACCACGACGCAGCCGTCGCTGGAGCGAGGGGGGCGGCTATAGGTGTTGGATGGCACGCCGTGCAGCCAGATGCCATGGCCGCTACGGCCTTGGGCGCGGTCCCAGTCGTTGGGGTAATTGAGGGGAAAGGCGCCGTCGCCGTATAGATCCGCGAGTTGCCGACGCGGCAGCCGGTCGGAGATCAGGTAGACGCCGACCGGGGTTTTCTTGTCGCCTTCGGTGCGCTTGTCGGTCCCGTTCTTGCCGATGGTCATGTAGTAATTGCGCTTCAGGCGAGGTTCGCCGTCCACGTTCTCGAACAGGTAGAGGCGGGCGCGACTGGCATCGGCCAGCAGGGCGTATTTCTGTTCCGGGGCCAATTGCAGGATCTGGCGTGGCAGCCAAGCGGGATTGGGCTGTTCGATGCTGCTCAGCAAACGCACCCTGGCCTCATCGCGCAGGTCGGAAAGGCTCTGGGCCGAGGCGGTGGGGACCGCGCCCATGCCGGACAGCGCCTTGGTCCGTGCCATCAGCAAATCCCCGCGGATGAGGTGCGCCAGTTTGAAGTCCGGGCGGAGGGAAATGACTCGGTCTACTTCGGCCAAGGCTTCTCCCAGGCGGTTGGAGCGGATGTCTTGCAGGGTCTTGGCGATCAGGGCGTCAGGGGTGGGCAGGAATCTGCCTGTGTCGGCCGCGGCAAGTTGGATTGGGGGCTCACCGGCCCCGGCGACGCCAGTCAGGCTGACCAATATGCATAGGATGATGATGAAGCGTGCGAACAAGGCAATCATTGCTCTTCGACGATCTTCCAAGAGTCGCTCTGCTTCGTCAGCACCAGCGTTTTTCGGCCCTTGTCCTTGACGATGTTGGATTCGTAGCGCTGCTGAAAGCGGACCTTGGCGGTATTGCCCTTGATGTCGATCTTGATGTGATCGATATCGATTTTGATAAATTCCGGTCGCGTCACGCGCTCTTTGCGTTCAGTTTCCCAAGCGGCGCGATCTTGCCCTCTGGGAGTTTTAAAGGCATCACTGTAAAACGCCAGATAGGCATCTGCGTCGCGCGCGCTCCATGCGCCGGCCCAGTCATGCACGGTCTGTTCGACGGCACTCTGGGGGGCGGTTTGAGCAGCAGCCTTGGGCGTCACAGGGGGCGTGCTCACATTGTTCGCCGCATCGGCGGACTTTGCGGCCGTCGCCTGGGTAGCGCTGTCTGACGGCCCGGTTCCCGCCGGTCGACCGGCGGCGGAAGTTGCCTGGACCAATGCGGCGGCCTTGGCGCCGGGTTTGGCTTTTCCCTTGGGGGGCTCCGTTGCCTTGGCTACTTCCTGGGTGTGAGGGGCCGGGCTGAACAGTTCCCGGATCAGAGCCAACTTGGTTTGGGCCGAGGTGTTGGATTGGTCCAGTTGCAGTGCCTTGTCATAGGCCTGTGAGGCCATTTTGGCGTAGATGTCGCCCAGATTCTCGTGGGCGGTGGCATAACTGGGATGAGTGCGTATGGCCATCTCCAGGCTGTGCTTGGCCCGCTCGTAATCGGCTTGGGCGGCATACAGGACGGCCAAATTGTTATAAGGCTCCGGCAGTTCCGGGTAGTCTTCGGTGAGATTGGAAAAGACCTTGATCGCGTCGCCCAGGCGGTTGAGGTCGGTCAGGATCAATCCCTTGAGAAACCGCCCCTGGGCATCTTTGGGGTTGGTGGCCAAGAAGCTGTTGATCTTCTCCAGGGCCGCGTTGTTGTTGCCACGGCGGAATGTCTGGTTGGCATCCTGAATGGTGGGTACGGCTGCCATCGCCATGAGGGGGATACAGGCGGCAATGAAGGCGACGCTAAAACGATTAAGTGCCATCTGTGCTATGCTTTTTTCCGGTGATTTGTGGTTAAAACCCACGCGAATTCTAGCCCTCGCGGGGCACAATTCAAAATCTTCCCGCCTCTTCCTACCTATCCCCGAGCCATGAGCGATCACACCCCCGTCCAGCATTTCATTCGCTCCGTCATCGAGAGCGACCTGAAAAACGGCAAACATCAGGGTATTGCCACCCGTTTTCCTCCGGAACCCAATGGTTATCTCCATGTGGGGCATGCCAAGTCCATCTGCCTGAACTTCGGCCTGGCCCAGGACTACCAGGGAACCTGCAACTTGCGCTTCGACGACACCAACCCGGAGAAAGAGAGCGAGGAATACGCCTTGGCCATCCAGGAAGATGTGCGTTGGTTGGGTTTTACCTGGAATGGTTCCGTGCGCTGGGCCTCGGACTACTTTCCGCAACTTTACGACTACGCCGAAGAGCTGATCCGGCAGGGCTTGGCCTATGTGGACGAATTGACCCCGGAGCAGATGCGCGAATTTCGCGGCACCCTCACCGAGGCGGGGCGCGATAGCCCGTTCCGGGATCGCGGAATCGAGGAAAATCTGGACCAGTTCCGGCGCATGAAGGCGGGCGAGTTCGCGGACGGCGCCAAGACCCTGCGCGTAAAGATCGACATGGCCTCGCCCAACATGAACATGCGCGACCCGGTTATATATCGCATCAAAAGGGCGCACCACATCCGTACTGGCGACCAGTGGTGCATCTACCCCATGTACGACTACACCCACTGCATTTCCGATGCTTTGGAAGAGATCACCCACTCCCTGTGCACCCTGGAGTTCGAGGACCATCGCCCCCTGTACGACTGGGTGCTGGATCAGCTGCCGGTGCCCAGCCATCCCCAGCAGATCGAGTTCTCCCGCCTGGAGCTGCATTACACCGTCACCAGCAAGCGCAAGTTGAACCAACTGGTCACCCAGGGCCTGGTGGCGGGCTGGGACGACCCGCGCATGCCCACCATCCACGGCATGCGGCGGCGCGGTTATACCGCCGAAGGCATCCGCGAGTTCGCGCGCCGCATCGGCATCTCCAAGAGCGAGAACGTGGTGGACATGGCCATTTTGGAGGGCTGCATCCGCGAGGACCTGGAGGCCAAGGTGCCCCGGGTGATGGCAGTGCTGCGGCCGCTCAAGGTGGTGCTGAGCAATTTCCAGGACGGCGTCACAGCCGGTCGCGCCGCGGGCTTCCACCCGAACCATCCGGAATTCGGCGAGCGCGAGGTGCCCATCGCCCGGGAGATCTGGATCGAGCAGGACGACTTCGCCGAGCACCCGCCGACCGGCTGGCAACGCATGACCCCGGGCGGCGAGGTGCGTCTGCGCTATTCCTATGTCATCAAGTGCGATGAGGTGGTGAAGGACGCCGCCGGCAACGTGGTCGAACTGCGTTGCTCCATCGATCATGACACCCTGGGCAAGAACCCCCAGGGGCGCAAGGTGAAAGGCGTGATCCACTGGCTGTCCGCCGACCACGCCCTGGCCGCCGAGGTTCGTTTGTACGACCGCCTGTTCACCGATCCGGAGCCGGATGGCCACAAGGAGCGGGATTTCCTGGAATTCCTGAACTTCCATTCCCTCGAGGTGCTGCAAGGCTGGGTGGAAGCCGTCGTCCAGAGCGCCGCGCCGGAGACCCGCTACCAGTTCGAACGCCTGGGTTATTTCTGTACGGACCGCTTCGAACATCTGCCGGGTGAAAAGCTGGTGTTCAATCGCACGGTGACCCTCAAGGATTCCTGGGCCAAGGAGCAAACCTGATGTTGGTCCTGCACAACTCCTTGACCCGCGGCAAAGAGCCGTTCCGGCCCCTCATTCCGGGTCAAGTGCGCATGTATGTCTGCGGCATGACCGTGTACGACTATTGCCACCTGGGCCATGCCCGGGTGCTGGTGGTGTTCGACATGATCACCCGCTGGCTGCGGGCCTCCGGCTACACGGTGAACTACGTGCGCAACGTCACCGACATCGACGACAAGATCATCAAGCGCGCCCAGGAAAACGGCGAGCCCTATACCGCCCTGACCGAGCGCTTCATCCAGGCCATGCATGAGGATGGCGACGCCCTGGGCGTGCTGCCGCCGGATCACGAGCCCCGCGCCACCGAGTACGTGGGCAAGATGCTGGACATGATCCAGACCCTGATCGAGCGAGGCCATGCCTACGCGGCGGCCAATGGCGACGTCTATTACGCCGTGCGCAGCTTCCCCAGCTACGGCCAGTTGTCCGGCAAGTCCCTGGAGGAGTTGAATGCCGGCGAGCGGGTGGAGGTGGATCCCCACAAGCGCGATCCCCTGGACTTCGTGCTGTGGAAGGCCGCCAAGCCGGGCGAACCGTCCTGGCCCTCGCCCTGGGGCGCGGGGCGGCCGGGCTGGCATATCGAGTGCTCGGCCATGGGTTCCGACCTGCTGGGCCAGCAGTTCGACATCCACGGCGGCGGCCAGGACCTGCAATTCCCCCACCACGAGAACGAGATCGCCCAGTCCGAGGGGGCCCACGCCTGCAAGTTCGTCAACTACTGGCTGCACAACGGTTTCGTGCGGGTGGACGACGAGAAGATGTCCAAGTCCCTGGGCAACTTCTTCACCATCCGCGAGATTCTGGCCAAGTACGATGCCGAGGTGGTGCGCTTCTTCATCCTGCGCGCCCACTACCGCAGTCCCCTCAACTACTCCGACCAGCACCTGGACGACGCCAAGGTGGCGTTGACCCGGCTCTACACCGCCCTGCGCGGCCTGGCGGTTCCGGCGCTGGCGATCGACTGGTCCCAGGATGCCCCGGCCCGCTTCAAGGCGGCCCTGGACGACGACTTCAACACCCCGGAGGCCATGGCCGTGCTGTTCGAGTTGGCCGGGGAGGTGAACCGCTCGCGGGATGCCGCCCAGGCGGGCTTGCTCAAGGCCCTGGGCGGGGTGTTGGGGTTGTTACAGCGCCCCGCTAATGATTTTCTTCAAGGCCTACCGCAAATTACTGGGACATTGAACGTAACTTTGCAGCCAGCCACGTTGACTGCCGCAGGTGTTGTTGGCCTATCAGTTGAGCGTATTGATGCCCTCATTCAGGAACGTCTCGCGGCGCGCCAGGCCAAGGACTTCGCCCGGGCCGACGCGATCCGCGAGGAGCTCAAGGCGGCCGGCATCCTCCTGGAGGATGGCGCCCAGGGGAGCTTGTGGCGGCGGGCCTGAGAACTTGGGGCGTTTTGAGAGACGGATAAAAAAACGGCTGCATGAATGCAGCCGTTTTTGCTGGCGCCGAGGGGGTTACTTGGCGGCAGGTGCGGGCGCCGGGGCGGCGGGCATGGGGAACGGGAACACGTAACCTTGGGGGCCGGCAGCCGGGGCGGGCATCATCTTGGCCCAGGCGTTGGGGTCGAAGAAGTTGATCGCGGGAGCGCCGGCAGCGGGGGCAGCCCAGGGGGTGGGCATGGCCGCAGGAGCGGCGGCGGGTTGCAGGTTCATCCAGTTACCCCAGGATTGGCCATAGGTGCTGGGGTTCACGGCGGTGCCCAGGTAGCCCATGTACGTGTTGGGGTTCATGGAGGCCATCATGAGCTGCATGGCGCGGGGGTCCATGGGGGACATCATCCACTTCATGTACATGTTGGGGTTCAGGGTGTTCATCATCATGGACCACATCTTGGGGTCCATGGGGGCCATGGCCCAACGCATCATCTTGCCCGGGTCGGAGAGCTGGGTCAGCAGGGCGGTGTAGAAGTTGGGGTCGACGCTGGCGGCCAACCATTTCATATACATGTCGGGATCGGCAAACTGGCCCACGTTGGCCATGGCGGCCGGGTTGGCGGCGCTGTTCATCATGTTCAGCCAGCCGGCGGGATCCATCATGCCGTTACCCATGGCCCAGTAGAAGCCCGGTTCGGTGACCGCGTTGGCCCAGGGCACGAACACCTTGGGATCCTTGTAGGCGGACATATTCTTGGTGAAGTCGGTCATGCGGGCCAACCAAGCCTCAGGGGTCTGGGGGACAGCGGACGAGGTGGCTGCAGGTTCGGTGCTATCAGCGAAGGCAACGGGGGCGGTGCAGACGAGCAGGGCGGCTACTAGATTTTTGACTTTCATCACGATCTCCTTGGGGATATGGCGGACAACAAAATTGGGTGATTTCAGAATATCAAGATATCCTTATTTGCAACAAAGTGAATCACTAATTGCTTATAGGCTGTGTGCCGCGTTGTTGCAATTTTGCCATTCCCAACAAAGGTTTAATCGTGGATGGGGCTATGCCTGGATCAGTGAAGAAAGCGATTCTTCTTGGGGCCGAATCTTGGGGGCGGCCCGGGTGGGGGGGGGCGTTTTACCCCGAGGATATGCCGGGGGAATGGCGGCTTACTTACTACAACACGCAGTTCGATTGTGTCTTTCTCGGGCGTGCCGAGTGGGCTGCTGCCATGCCGGAACAGCTGTGCCAGTGGCTGCAGGATACCCATGACCAGTTCCTGTTTCTGCTCGAAGGGGACGCCCAGGTGGCACCGCCTATAGAGCTTGCCGGTAAGGCGATCGTCCTGGCGCGCGATGCTCCGCAATTGCTCTGGTTCGATCGGGACACGGACTTGCGGACCTTGGCGGCAAGTCTGCGGATTGCCAGCGAGGGGCAGCGTTACCTGATCAGCCGGGATGGCGATCTCGCACAGTTGGAACGGGTTCGTTCCTTGTTGGAGCTCATGGGAATCTAATGCCCGCTTGCCCTGCTAGAATACACACGCCGAAAAAACACCAATCAACGTGTCCGACAATCTTATTGAAATCCGCGACCTGTCTTTCACCTATGGCGATCGCATGGTGCTCAAGGGCATCAATCTCATGGCACGACGCGGCCAGGTCATCGCCATCATGGGCAATTCCGGTTGCGGCAAGACCACGCTGCTGCGCCTTATCGGTGGGGCCTTGAAGCCCACCAGCGGGACGCTGGAGATCGATGGCGTCGATGTGGGCGGGTTGGATCAGGACGGTCTGTACCAGATGCGCCGGCGCATGGGCATGCTGTTCCAGTTCGGCGCACTGTTCACGGATATGTCGGTCTATGAAAACGTGGCGTTCCAGTTGCGGGAACATACCGACTTGCCGGAAGAGATCATTCGCGATCTGGTGCTGTTGAAATTAAACGCGGTGGGCCTGCGCGGCGCTCACGACCTGATGCCCTCGGAACTGTCGGGTGGCATGGCGCGCCGGGTGGCGCTGGCGCGTTCCATCTCCCTGGACCCCATGCTGATCCTGTACGACGAGCCCTTTGCTGGTCTTGACCCCATCTCCCTGGGGGTGACCGGAAACCTTATCCGCCGGCTGACAGATACCCTGGGCATGACCTCCATCGTTGTGACTCACGATGTGCAGGAATCCCTGAAAATCGTCGATTACGTCTATTTCGTTTCCGAGGGCGTGATCGAGGCCCACGGCACGGCTGAAGAGATCAAGGCCTCCACGCTGCCGTTCGTGCACCAATTTGTGCATGGCGAAGAAGACGGCCCCGTGCCCTTCCATTACCCGGCGCCGAGCTACGCCGCCGACCTTGGGCTGCCCGCATGATCGAAGGTGTTCTCAACAGCGTGCGCGGCATCGGCCGCCGTGTGGTCGATGGTGTCTGGCGCATGGGCGTCGCGGCACGCTTCTTCCTGCTCACCCTGATGCATTCCGGACCGAGTTTCCGCCGCTTCCATCTCGTCATCCGCGAGATATACAGCGCGGGGGTGCTGTCCCTGATCATCATCGTCGTCTCCGGCCTGTTCGTCGGCATGGTGCTGGGCTTGCAGGGCTATGAGACGCTGCAGACCTACGGTTCGGAAGAGGCGCTCGGGGTACTCGTGTCGCTTTCCCTGGTGCGCGAGTTGGGGCCCGTGGTGGCGGCCTTGCTGTTCGCCAGCCGTGCGGGTTCCGCCATTACCGCGGAAATCGGCCTCATGAAGGCCACCGAGCAAATCGCCGCGATGGAAATGATGGCGGTGGATCCCATCGCCCGGGTGGTGGCGCCGCGCTTCTGGGGGGCGGTGATTTCCATGCCCCTCCTCGCCGCCATGTTTTCTGCCATGGGGATATTCGGCGGCTATCTGGTGGGTGTGGTGCTGATCGGCGTGGATGAAGGGTCGTTCTGGTCCCAGATGCAGGCCGCCGTGGACTTCCGGGAAGATATCCTGAATGGCGTGCTCAAGAGCGTGGTGTTCGGTGTGGCCGTCACCATCATCGCCTTGTTCGAAGGTTACGACGCCCCGCCCACCGCCGAAGGTGTTTCCCGCGCCACCACACGCACGGTGGTGACTTCCTCCCTGGCCATCCTTGGCCTTGATTTTATTCTGACCGCATTCATGTTCCGTGGAGTCTGATTCATGCAACGCGCAACCCTCGATCTCTGGGTCGGCTTCTTTGTCGTGGCGGGTATCGCCGCCATCCTTTTTCTCGCGCTCAGGGTCGGCAACATGGGCGCCTTCAACAATGCCGAAACCTACTCGGTGAAAGCGTCTTTCGAGAACATTGGCGGCTTGAAGCCGCGCGCTCCCGTGAAGAGCGCGGGCGTGGTGGTGGGGCGCGTGAGCGAGGTCGGCTTCGATCCCCATAGTTATGAGGCCGTTGTGACCTTGAGCCTGGATGCGCAGTACAAGTTTCCCAAAGACACCAGCGCGGCCATCATGACTTCCGGCCTGCTGGGTGAGCAATACGTCGGCCTGGAGGCGGGGGGCGATAACAAGATGCTGGCCAATGGCGACACCCTGAAGCTGACCCAGGGGGCGGTGGTGTTGGAGAACTTGATTGGCCAATTTCTGTACAACAAGGGCGAGACCGGTAGCGGCGCCGAGAAACCCTGATAACGTACGCCGGCGGCACTTTTCCCTGTCGGGTAAGTCTCAGGCGTAGCGAATTAAACGAGAGGAATACGAGATGAAGCGATTGATGCAATGCGTGCTCGCGGGGCTGATGGCAGTGTTTTCCTTGACCGCCTTGGCGGAAATAGCTCCCGATGCCCTGGCCAGGAACACCACCAACGAGGTGTTGCAGATCGTCAAGCAGGACAAGGATATCAAGGGTGGCAACACCAAGAAGATACTTATGCTGGTGGAGCAGAAGATCCTGCCCAATTTCGATTTCCAGCAAATGACCCAGCTCGCCGTGGGCAAGAACTGGCCCAAGGCCACCCCGGAGCAGCAGGAGATACTGGTCAACGAGTTTCGTACCCTGTTGGTCAAGACCTATTCCTCCGCCTTGTCCAGCGTGGCGAATTACAAGATCGAATTCAAACCGTTCAATGCCGCCCCGAATGCTACGGATGTCACTGTGAGCACCGAGGTGAGCAAACCGGGTTCTCCTCCCATTCCCATCGACTACCGCATGGAAAAGCATAACGGCGCTTGGAAGGTGTATGACGTCATGGTGGACAACGTCAGCCTGGTCACGGTGTACCGGAACTCCTTCAATTCCGAAGTGCGTAGAGGCGGTGTCGAAGGCCTCGTTGCCGCACTGCAAAAACGCAACCAATAAGCTGCGTAGAAGAGGAGTCCAATGCGAGTCGAAGCGGGTGTCGCCCAGCTTGAAGGCGATCTGGTCCTGGCCAATACCACGCGCCTGTTGACGGAAGCGGAGGCGGCGGTTGCGGCGGGCGCGGCGGCCTTCGATTTGAAAGGGGTGGGGCAGATGGATTCCTCCGCCATCAGTCTGCTGCTCGCTTTGAAGCGGCGGGCGGTGGCGGCGAATCGCCCCGTGGCGTTTCACAACATCCCTGAGAGCATGCTGAGTCTGGCCAAGCTGTACGGCATCGCTGAATACCTGTAAGCCATTCCATGAGCATAGCCGTCCGCGTGCGCGGCCTGGAGAAGCGTTTCCCCCGTGTCCATGCCTTGCGCGGCGTGGATCTGGAGATCCGGGAGGGCGAGTTCTTCGCCTTGCTCGGGCCCAATGGCGCCGGCAAGACCACGCTGATCAGCATCCTGGCGGGTCTGACCCGGGCCAGCGCCGGCTCGGTGGAGGTCATGGGTTTCGATGTGGTGCGGGATTATCGCCAGGCCCGGCGCAGACTCGGGGTGGTGCCCCAGGAACTGGTGTTCGACCCGTTCTTCAGCGTACGCGAGACCCTGGAGATCCAATCCGGATATTTCGGCATCAAGGACAACCGTGTCTGGATCGACGAACTGCTGGAAAACCTGGGCCTGACCGACAAGGCGGACAGCAATATGCGCAGCCTGTCCGGCGGCATGAAGCGGCGCGTGCTGGTGGCCCAGGCTCTGGTGCACAAGCCGCCGGTGATCGTGCTGGACGAGCCCACCGCCGGGGTGGACGTGGAGCTGCGCCAGTCCCTGTGGGCTTTCATCCAGCGCCTCAACCAGCAAGGCCACACCATTCTGCTCACCACCCATTACCTGGAAGAGGCAGAGGCCCTGTGTGAGCGGGTGGCCATGCTCAAGGATGGGCACGTCGTGGCCATGGATACCACCGCCAACCTCTTGCACGCGGGTGCCCAGCGCCGGTTGCTGCTGGAGATCGATGCGCCGAATTTGCCGCAATCCCTGCAATCCATCCTGAAAGGGCGAGAGGGCAGTCGTTTCGTGCTGGACTTGCCAGGCCTGGCTGATCTGGGAGGGGACCTGGAGTTCATCCTGGCCCAGCTGCGTCTTGCCGGCGTGGCCATCAAGGACATCGAGGTGCGCCAGGTCGATCTGGAAGACGTATTCCTGCGGGTCATGCGGGAGGCTGACTAGATGTTGGGCTTCTGGACCCTGCTCAAGAAGGAACTCTTGCGTTTCTGGAAGGTGCTGTTCCAGACCGTGGCCGCCCCCATCCTCACCTCCCTGCTGTATCTGCTCATTTTCTCCCATGTGCTGGAAGAGCATGTGCAGGTCTATCCCGGTGTGACCTACACGGCTTTCCTCATGCCCGGCCTGGTCATGATGTCCCTGCTCCAGAATGCCTTCGCCAATTCCTCGTCCTCCCTGATCCAGTCCAAGATCACCGGCAGCATCGTCTTCGTCCTGCTACCGCCCTTGTCCTATCTGGAGTTCTATCTGGCCTACCTGCTGGCGGCCCTGGCGCGGGGCATGGTGGTGGGGCTGGGGGTGTTGGCCATCGGCCTGCTGTTCACCGATCTGGAGTTGCGCCATCCCTTGTGGGTGTTGGTATTCGCCTTAGCCTCCGGAGCGGTGTTCTCCTGCCTCGGTATGGTGGCCGGGATCTGGGCGGAAAAATTCGACCACCTGGCCGGCGTGCAGAACTTCGCCATCATGCCGCTGACCTTCCTGTCCGGCGTGTTCTACTCCATCCACTCCCTGCCGGCGTTCTGGCAGGCCGTGTCCCGCTTCAACCCGGTGTTCTACATGATCGACGGATTCCGCTATGGCTTCTTCGGCGTCGCCGACGTGAGCCCCTGGTTGTCCCTGGCGGTGGTGGTCCCGGTTGCCCTGATTTTCTCCGGCCTGACTTTGTGGATGTTGAAGTCGGGCTATAAACTCCGTCACTGAAATTAATAGGATTCACCCATGGTTACCCCCCAACAAATCCAGGAATGGATCCAGGCCGGCATGCCCTGCGAGCATGTCAGCGTCGCCGGCGATGGCCAGCACTTCGAAGCCGTCATCGTCAGCCCCGAGTTTCGCGGCAAGATGCTGGTGGGTCGCCACCAGCTCGTATACCAAGCCCTGGGCGACAAGATGCGGGCGGAGATCCACGCCCTGTCCATGAAGACGTTGACGCCCGAGGAATGGCAGGGCGGCAATGGATAAACTGGTCATCACGGGCGGCGCCCGCCTCTCCGGCGAAGTGGCCATCTCCGGCGCCAAGAACGCCGCCCTGCCCATCCTGTGCGCCAGCCTGCTCACGGCGGAGCCCCTCACCCTGAGCAACGTGCCCGGCCTCAACGACATCGGCACCATGCTGAAGCTGCTGGCCCAGATGGGGGTCAAGGTGGAACGGGACGGCAACACCGTCACCCTGGACGCCTCCGGCTTGAACAACCCGGTGGCGCCCTACGAGATGGTCAAGACCATGCGCGCCTCCATCCTGGTGCTGGGGCCGCTCATGGCCCGCTGCGGCGAGGCCAAGGTCTCCCTGCCCGGCGGCTGCGCCATCGGCGCCCGGC
>JBGSHR010000401.1:0-2634 GCA_041752155.1 Thiobacillaceae bacterium
CCCGTTCCGCGCCGCCAGCGCGGAGGGCAAGCACGCCTACCACGCCCACCAGATGTACGTCTCCGCCGCGGCGGAAACCGGCCTGATCGGTCTGGCCGGGCTGCTGACCGGCATCTACCTGGTCATCCGCTGGTATCGCCAGGCCGCGCCCGCCGCCCGGGAGGCCGCCAACCCCTACCTGGCCTGCCTGGCGATCATCGCCTTCCCCTTCAATTCCCAGCCCGTGCTGTTCACCGGCTGGTGGTTCCCGGTCGTATTGTTGCTCCTGTGCGGCCTGCTGACGGCCCTGGAAGAGGGGCCGGTTTCACCCAAGCCGGCCCAACAGTGAGAAAATCCGCCGCCATTCGCATCACCCTGTAAGGAAACCGTCATGTCCCGCTTCTTGAAAGACCTCAGCCGCCGCCTGCGCCAGCCCTTCAACAGCCGCTATGCCGAGCGCCGGCTGCAGGAATACCACGCCCAGCCGCGTTCCCTGGACGAGGTGGTGGACTGGGCCATGAACTTCGGCGGCGGCGGTTTCATGACCGTGAAGACCCTGCAGATCCCCCAGGAGATCACCCAGCTGGCCCAGGCGGTCCAGGCCCTCAAGCCCAAGATCATCGTCGAGATCGGCACCGCCCGGGGCGGCACCCTGTTGATCTGGTCCTATCTGGCCTCCCAGCGGGTGATCACCTGCGACCTCAACGACATGAGCTTCCAGCGTCCCTTGTTCTCGCGCTTTCCCCCGCCCGGCTCCAACTGCCAGGTCACCCTGCTCACCGGCAATTCGCATGAAGCCAGTTTCAAGGCGCGCCTGGCCAAGGAACTGAACGGCGAGAAGGCAGACTTTCTGTTCATCGACGGGGATCACACCGAGAGCGGCGTAGAGGCGGACTACAACGACTACAAGGAATTCGTGCGTCCCGGCGGCCTGATCGCCTTCCACGACATCGTCGAGAAGCAGCCCCTGCCCACCAATCAGGTCTACCACCTGTGGAAGCGCCTCAAGCCTGTCTCCGAGGTGCAGGAATTCGTGGCCAATCCAAATCAATCCGGCTTCGGCATCGGCGTCATCAAAGTGCCGGAAGCCTGATTCGGTCATTTTCCAGGCACACACCTCCCAGACCATGTCCCTTCACAGCACATCATCATTCAAAACCTGGTTCGGACGTCGTGTTAGCACCAACCTGATACGACGCCTCATTGCCATGAAAGACCTTCCCCGTTTCGAGGCGATTTACGGAGACTTTCACATCGGGGAAAGTTATAAATCGCGTGCCATAGGGGGCGTACCAAACGAATCTGGGCAGATCCGTGGCGAGTTAGTGCATTTATTGGAGGGGATACGCGGTTCGGTAAAAAACCTGCTTCTTCCTGGCGAAAAAAACATTATCAAACCGATCTTTTCTGAATTACTCGACATCCCAATAACCGCCATCACGACCGCCGGGCTTGCTGAAGACATGGACTGGCAATGGGATTTCGAGAAATCTCCGCCTGGCTTTGGTCAATATGACTGCATTGTTTCTCAGGCCATGCTGGAACACCTGATCGACCCATACAAACATATGCGTGATCTGGAAAACCACCTCGCGCCAGCTGGATACCTCATCGTTCATAGCGTAACTCCCGGCTTTAACTATCACCGCTATCCAGTCGACTGTGTGCGTTTCTTCCCGGACTGGTTTGAAGAAGTGGGCAAAAGGCTGAGTTTGGACGTTGAGACCAAATTTATTGATCGAGGCCACATCACCTACATGTACCGGAAATCCGCCTGATTCCAGGGTTTTCTAGTGCCTTTGCCAGCGACAACTTGATGACGCCCGTCGAAAAAAAGTGTTCGAAGCTCCTTGATGCTTGCAACCCCATGGTTGTTAATTGATCACGGTTATTGGCCAGTTCCGCCACGGCACTGGAGAGGGCACGGGGGTCCCCGGGAGGAACCCATAGCACACCGTTAACAGACGTCCTAAGAAGTTCTGCCGGGTAGGATGGCGCTTGACGAGTGATGACAGGCCGACCGCAGGCCAAAGCCTGGAACACCTTGTTGGGGATCACCCGCCCGGCCTTGGCGGTGGCGCCGAACACCCCCAGCAGGATATCGGCGCGGCGGATGCGCGCCGGCAAGGCGGCGTAATCCAGCCAGGGCTCGAAACGGACGTTGTCCAGCCCTGACGCGAGCTTGCGGCACTGTTCCAGCTCCGGGCCGGTGCCTATCAGGGTCCAGCGTAGCGGCGGCCCCTGATACAGGCGCGCCGCCTCGATGATCACCGGCGCCCCCTGCAAGGGGATGAAGCTGCCGTAGAACAGGGCCTCCAGAGGCTCATCGGCCGGTTTCCGCGCCGCCTCCCCGGGGGTGAACAAGGCCTCCTCCGCCCCCACGTACACCACATCCACCCGTTCCGTATCGAGTCCGAAGGACTCCGTGAAGTAGCGGGCATGCTCGCCAGTGTCCGCCAGCACTAGGTTGGCGCGCCGGAACAGGTCCCGCTCCCAGGCCAGCAACTTTTTCGCCCGGACGCTACCGGGCGGGATCTTGCCGCGCTCGAACACCTGCTTGTCGTAGGCGGAGATGAGCGGGTCGAACAGCAGCGGCACACCGTGGGATCTGGCCCAGCGGCTGGCCGCCAGCAGATCGCGCTGGCGGAAGCACGG
>JBGSHR010000402.1:0-2535 GCA_041752155.1 Thiobacillaceae bacterium
TAGCTGAGGGTGCGGCCGGCGGGGATGCCCATGAGCACGTCCCAGACCTTGCGGCGGAAGTCGGTGCCGGCGGGGGCCAGGGGCAGGGTGAAGCGGTGCTTGGGGTCGGCGTAGTAGGCGGCGAGTTCCTGCTCCACTTGCTTGACCAGGGCCAGGGGAGAGGCCTGTGTAGGCGTGCCGGGCGGCAGGAATTCCAGGTCGGTCAGCATACCGTTCGCCACGCGCACGCCCAGGGCGCCGAACGGGGCGGCGAGGATGGTGGTGTAGTCGTGGGCGGTGGTCATGGACGGATTGTCCTGCCGCCAGGGGGAAAAGAAAACGGCCACGCGGGTGGTGTTTTTCCGGGTAGGGGGCGCCAAGCTGGGTTCGGCTGGAGGCCTTCGGTCGGCGCGCTTCCCTCGATACGGCGCTTCCTTCGATACGGCGCTACGCGCCTACTCAGGACGAACGGACCGCCTACTCGGGACGAACGGGGCTGGATGGTCATCCCTCATCCTGGGACGAACGGGGCTGGGTGGTCACCCTCCATCCCGGGACGAACGGGCTTGGATGGTCACCCATCATCCGTTCGTGCTGAGTAGCCCGCACAGCGGGCGTATCGAAGCCGCGCGCCGCCGTAATCGGCTTAAAGATGCGGCTCGATCATGCGCCGCAGCCATTCGTGGAAGTGCACCATGCCGTCCTCCATGGGCGACTGGTACGGGCCTTCCTGGCTGATGCCTTGTTCAAACAGGGCCTTGCGGCCCTTGTGCATGCCGTAGCAGATGTCGTCGTCCTCGATGGCGGTTTCCCGGTAGGCGGCCTGTTCCGCCTCGATGAACTCGCGCTCGAACAGGGCGATGTCTTCCGGGTAATAGAACTCCACCACGTTGAGGCAGGAGTCGATGCCGGTGGGGATGATGTTGCTCACCACCAGGGTGTGGGGGTACCACTCCACCATCAGGGCCGGGTAGTAGGTGAGCCAGATGGCGCCGTGGGCCGGGTCCTTGCCCTCCCGGTAGCGTTTTACCTGCTGGTGCCAGCGGTTGTAGACGGCGCTGCCGGGGCGGGCCAGGTGCTTGTTCACGCCCACGGTCTGCACCGAGTACATCTCGCCGTATTCCCACTTCAGCTCGTCGCAGTTGACGAACTGGCCCAGGCCCGGGTGGTAGGGCACCACGTGGTAGTCCTCCAGATACACCTCGATGAAGGTCTTCCAGTTGAAGTTGTATTGGGTGACCTGGGTGCTCTCGTACAGGAAGCCGGAAAAGTCCATATCCGAGGCCACGCCCAGTTTGGCCAGATCGGTATGGATGTCGCGCGGGCCGGCGAACAACAGGCCGTTCCAGTTCTGCAGCGGCTGCTTGTGCAGGTGTAGGCAGGGGTTGTTGGGGAAGTGGGGCGCGCCCAGGAGCTGGCCGCCGGTGTCGTAGGTCCAGCGGTGGAACGGGCAGACGATGTTCTTGGCGCTGCCGCGTCCCTTCAGCATCTGGGCCTGGCGGTGGCGGCACACGTTGGACAGGAGCTCGATGCCGTTGGCGTTGTTCACCAGCATCTTGCCGCCGTCGTGGAGCCAGTCCAGCACGTGGTAGTCGCCCAGGCCGGGGGTCATCAGCTCATGGCCGATGTAGTTGCCCCCGTTTTTGAACAGGAGCTCCAGTTCCAGTTGGTAGATCTTGGGGTCGAAGTACCAGTGCACCGGCAGGGCCGGGCTTGTTTTTGTCAGCAGTGAAGCGGCAGTGAGTTCCGTCATGATCCATTTCCCGCTAAGTCATGAAAACAAAGGGAAATAAACTTTTAAGGGGGGCGGATTATCCCCCCCCACCCCCCCCGGGGCAAGCCGAATGGTCGATCTGGCTATCCTGTTAGGCGGGTTTTTTTTCGATGTCCAGCTGGCGCATTTCCGCCGAGGAAAAGCCGGCCGCCAGACGGGCCGTTTCATTGAACGGCGGGCGTGGACGAGGGACGCCGGGAGTGTCCAGCAGCTCCCGGTAGGTCGCTTCGGGCTCCAGGCCCTGTTCCTTGCAAAGGTGCTTGAACCAGCGGTCGCCGATGGCCACATGGCCGATCTCGTCGCGCAGGATGATGTCCAGGATAGCCGCGCCGGCCCGGTCGCCGTAGCCGGTGAGCTTGCGCTGGATGTCCGGGGTCACGTCCAGGCCGCGCGCCTCCAGCAGGCGCGGTACCAGGGCCATGCGCGCCAGGGGATCGTGGGCGGTCTTTTGCGCCATCTCCCACAGGCCGGCATGGCCGGGAAAGTCGCCGTAGTCGCGGCGCTGGTCATGCGCGGTTTTCAGGCCGCGCAGGTGGTCGCGCAGCAGGCGGAAGTGATAGGCCTCTTCCGCCGCCACCTGGAGCCAGTCGCGGTAAAAATCGGCGGGCAGGGCGGGGAAGCGTTGCACCGCATCCAGGGCCAGGTTGATGGCGTTGAATTCGATGTGGGCCAGGGCGTGGATCAGGGCGGCGTGGTTCTCCCCACCGCTCAACTGGCGCCGGGGCATGGTGCGCGGGTCTTGCAAGACGGGGCGCGCGGGGATGCCGGCCTGCTCCAGCACC
>JBGSHR010000403.1:0-3667 GCA_041752155.1 Thiobacillaceae bacterium
CACCCTGGAACCAGGTCCGGCGCCGGCCCATCGCACGCTGAAGCTCTCTCCCACCGGGGCCGAGTGGCAGGACGAGCAGCCGCCCGTCGAAGGCCAGCCCCTGATCCTGGAACTGCGCCCTTCCGACGCCCTCCCCCTCACCCTGCGCCTGCCCGCCGTCGCCCTGATGCCCCACCTCGGCCTGGCGCGGGTGAGCTTCGAGCCGCTGGCCCCGCCCCTGGACGACACCCTGTATCAGTTCGTGTTCCGCCGGCATCGCCAGGCGATCCGGGCGCGCGGAGGCTAGCAGGATAGGGACTCGGGGCTGCCGTGAACGGATTGGGCTCGGGATGGTAGAGCCAACCCTAAAGAATCAGATATAAATGTCGTTATAGCGGCACCCATTACAGAGCCGCCAAGCGCGCAGAGGCCATCAATTGACCGCAAAAACCGTCAGCTCCGTACAAGCCAAGATTGTCGTAGCCATCAGCCTGACCTTTCTCGCCATTCTCCTGGTCTCCGTCTTCATGACCGCGCGTAGCGAATTGAAGCTGGCGGAAAAGATCGCCACCGAGAAGGCGCGGGACATCGGCCAGGCCTATTTCGACGGCATCAATACCATGATGCTGACCGGCAACATGGAGCAGAAGGAAAACCTGCGCAGCAAATTACTGGCCAAGGGGGCGGTGTTGGACATTCGCGTCGTCCATGCCGACAAATATCTGGAAGGGTTGGTGAGCACCCCCATGCCCCCCAGCGACGACCTGGATCGCCGCGCCCTTGGCGGTGCAACGGTGAGCACCACGGGCGAGAGCATGGGCAAGCCCACCGTCACCTACCTGGCGCCGATCCGAGCCAGCAGCAACTATCTGGGCACCAATTGCCTGTCCTGCCATCAGGTGCCCGAGGGCACGGTGATCGGCGCGGTGCGCACCACGTATTCCCTGACTGAACTGAATCAGGAGATCCAGCAGAATCTCCTGATCAATGCCGGTATCAACCTGCTGCTGTTCGTGCTGGGCATCGGTCTGGTTCTCGCGCTGTTGCGCAATATCGTGGTCTCTCCCCTGCTGCGCATGCGCCAGACCATGCACCAGATCGAACAGAATGCCGACCTGGGCATGCGCCTGGAGGTAGACAGCAAGGACGAGGTCGGCGCCCTGGCCCAAGCGATCAACGGCATGCTGAACCGATTCCGCGACAGCCTGACCCAGGTTTCGGATACCTCCACACGCCTCTCCAGCGCGGCGGATAACATCGCCAGCGTGTCCGAGCAGGCGGCCAAGGGGGCCGGCAAACAGCGCGAGGAAACGGAAGTCGTGGTGCGCTTCGTGAGCGACCTGAAAGCCATCGCCAGCAATGTCGGCGGCAGCGCCAGCGAGGCGGCCAATGCCTCCAGCGAGGCCGACAGCCAGGCGGTACAGGGCACTGCCCGTACCCGCGAGGCCATCGGCGGCATCCTTACCCTGGTGCAAGAAATCGGCCGGGCGGCCCAGACCATCGAGAAGCTGGAAGACCGCAGCCACAGTGTGAGCGAGGTGCTGGCCGTGATCCGCGGGGTCGCCGAGCAGACCAATCTGCTGGCCCTGAACGCCGCCATCGAGGCCGCCCGGGCGGGAGAGATGGGACGCGGTTTCGCCGTGGTGGCGGATGAGGTGCGCAAGTTGGCCACCCTTTCCCAGAACTCCACCCAGAACATCGAGGAGATCGTCAGTCAGCTCCAGAGCGAGGCCAAGGAGTCCGTGGATGTCATGCATCACGCCCGCGCCAGCGCCGAAAAACACAGCCAGCAACTGGAACAGGCGGTCGCCAGTCTGGACCAGATCGTCTCCCAGGTGGCGGACATCCGCCAGTTGAACCAGGGCATGGCGCTGGAAGTGGTGCGCCAGGGCGAAATCACCGAAAACGTCAACGAGCGCATGCTCAACGTGAGCGGCATTGCCGACCGCACGGCCGACGAGGCGGTACAGACCCGCGGCATCAGCGAGGAACTGGTGGCCCTGGCGCGGGAACTCAACGGCTTGGTGAGCCGTTTCAAGCTGTAGCGCAGCCAGGGGGCTCGGCCATCATGAAGAGCCTCCTGTCCGGTGTCCTGCTAAGCCTGTTCCTGGCAGCCTGCGCCAGCTTGCCTGACGACCTGGAAAAGCCCCGCATCACGCTGTCGGCCGTGGCCTTGAAGTCGGTCAGCCTGTTCGAGCAGCGTTTCAACCTGGCTCTGAACCTGCAAAACCCCAACAACCGGGATCTGCGTCTGCAAGGCCTCGATCTGGAAGTCGAGCTCAACGGCCAGCCCTTCGCCAGCGTGGTCTCCAATCAGGCGCTGACCCTGCCGCGCCTGGGCAACGCCACCATGACGGTGGAAGCCACCACCCGGCTGAGCAGCTGGCTCAATCAGATGCGCCACCTGCAGCGGGGCGGATCCCGGCATTTCCGCTATCGCCTCAAAGGCAGTGTCTATGGCGGTGCTTTGGGGATAAATATCCCCGTGGAAGAACAAGGCGAGGTGAATTTCGACGATTTCGCCGCTCCCCCCGGCGACCCCAGGGATACGGCCCCCTTGCCGTCGCTCCCCCCTTCCCAACCCACGACGCTGCCCAACGCCATTTGACCGCCGGCCCACCTAGCCGGCTGGCGCTAATCCACCTCGATCAGCTCCAGCGCATTGCCATCCGGGTCGCGCACGAACAGCGCGCGCCGGCCCGAGCGGCTCAGGGTGTAGGCCAGTCCGGCGCCGTCCAGCCGCGCGCGCAACGCCTCCCAGCCTGTCACCCCCAGGGCGGTATGGCGATCCCGCCCGCCATGTTCCGGGCGAGCCACGGCGGTATCGGGATTGGGCAGGCAGATCAGGTGGATCTGGGTTGGATGGAGTTGGGCCGCGCCCAGCTCGTACCACACGCCCGAAAAACTCATGTCCGGCCGGGCCGGGCTGGGGGACAGGCCCAACACCCCCTCGTAGAAGGCCCGGGCGCGCGTCAGGTCCTCCACCATGAGGGAGGCATGCAGCAAAGCGACGATCTCAGTCATGTTTTCCCCTTATCGAATACAAGGTTGCGGCGACGATCATGGCGCCGCCGATCCACTCGCGCGGGTCCATGATCTCGCCGGCCCAATAGCGGCTGGAGATGGCCGCCACCACCAGCTCCGACAGCAGGATCACCACCGCCTTGTTGGCCGGGATACGGCCCAGACCGTACTGAACCGCGAAGGTGGCAAGCAACAGGGCCAAGCTGATGCCCACCACCATGGCCCAGCCCGACAGGTCCACCGCTACCACCGCATCGACCACCCCGGACTCTCCGGCGCAGAACAGCCCCGCCATGGCGCTCACCCCCAGGAACACCCAGAGGGCGCGGGTCTCGATCGCCACGTCGCGCAGCTTGCGTGTGAGCACGTTGCTCAAGGCAAAACCGATGCCGGAGGACAGCCCCAGCCATTCCGCGTTACTGGCGGGCAGCGGCAATCCGCCTTGCCGATGCAGCATGACCAGGGCGCCGGCCAGGGCCATGCCGATCACCGCCAAACCGGTGGGGCCGGCGCGCTCCTTCAGGATCACCCGGGCGAACACCACGGTCCACAAGGGGGCCAGGTAGAACAAGAGCATGACGCGCATGATCTCGCCGTGGATCACCGCCAACACATAGGCCAGATTGGTCCAGCCCGCGGCCAGGGCCGCCGCCAGCAACCACCA